>JBJTHX010000281.1:0-8753 GCA_046094745.1 Planctomycetia bacterium | reverse complement strand
GCGGTGCGGCGGACCTCCGGCGACGTGTCGTGCAGCAGCGTCGTGAAGGTCGCGTTGGACAACTCGATCCGCACCCCCGTGCCGGTGGCGACGCTGCCGAACTTCAGGTCGGCGTCGGTGAGCTGGCGGAACACCTTGCCGGCGGTGCCGGCGAACGTGCCCTGCATGGCCAGCAGTTTCTCCTCGGGCTCGGAGAGCGTGTGGGCCCGGGTGCGAACGACCCGCTCGAGCAGCAGCCGGTAGGGGGCGAGCACGGGCAGGTCCATCCAGGCCGCGAGCTTGGCGGGCTCGATCGCCATGATCTCGGGGCGGATGAAGCTCGCCGCCTCGCCGGCCCGGGTGGCGACGTGCTGGAACCGGCCGACCATCCGCTGGGCGTCGGCCGCCGCCTGGTCCTCGCTGGCCCGCAGGCTCGCCTAGGTCCCGATCCGGTCCCCCTCGCGGTCGAACGCCAGGTCGTGCGCCAGGCACTCGGCGAGCCGCTCGGGCGAACTCCCGAGCGTGCCGGCGTAGGGGGCGAACTGCGGAATCCGCTCCTCCCACGCCGCGAGCGCCTCCTCCCACTCGGCATCCGAGCGGCAGAGGCTCGTGAGATCCCAGGTATCCCCGACCGCCACGTCCTTCCGGGCGGGCAACTTCTTCACGTTCGCGGCGTCGCTCATGAAAACCTCTGTGCTGTGTGTTGCTGTGAAACCGCCGGCTCCGGGCCATCATGCCCCGTCGCCTCCCCCACCCTCTAAGGCCAAAAGGCAGCGCCGTCGCATCCCCGGATGCCTCTGGCTGGGCGTCTTCGTCGGTCCATGCTCATCGAGGAGGCTCGGGTGTCGGCGTGAGGATGCGGAGCGTGGCGGACCTTCGCCAGCGACGCAACTCATGCCGCACCCGGGCCGGGTTGGGCGCATTGACCTTCCCAACCAAAAGCCCGCGGACATCACAGCCTCCAGACGGCGCTGCCCCACGCGAGGCCGCCCCCGAAGCCGCAGACCACGATCGTGCTCCCCGGCCCCACGCGGCCGGCCCGCCAGGCCTCGTCGAGCACGAGCGGGATCGAGCCGCTCGACGTGTTGCCGTAGCGGTCGAGGTTCATGGCCACCTTCTCGGCCGGCAGGCCGAGCGCCTCCCGCGCGCCGTCGACGATCCGGGCGTTGGCCTGGTGAAGCACGAACAGGTCGACCTGGTCGAGCGTCATGCCGGCGCGTTCCACGACCTGGCGGATGTTCTCCTCGGCGAGGCGGATCGCCCACTTGAAGACCGCCCGGCCGTCCATCCGCATGAACTGCTCCCGCCGGGCGATCCCCTCGGCCGAGACGGGCTGCCGCGAGCCGCTCATCGGACAGACGAGCAGGTCGGCGCCGCGGCCGTCGGAGCCGAGCGAGAAGGCAAGCAGGCCCCGCTCGCGACCGGTGGCGTCGGGGCCCGCCGCCGCGAGCAGCACCGCCCCGGCACCGTCGCCGAACAGCGGCCAGGTCTTCACGTCCTCCGGGTCGACGAAGCGGGAGTTGGTGTCGGCGCCGATCGCGAGCACGAGCCGGCTCGAACCGGCCGCGAGGAAGTTGGCCGCGGTGACCAGGGCGTAGGCGAAGCCGGCGCAGGCGGCGGTCACGTCCATCGCGGGCGCGTCGAGCCCGAGTTTCTCCTGCACGAGGCAGGCCGTGGAGGGGATGCAGGTGTCGGGCGTGAACGTTCCGACCAGCAGCAGGTCGATGTCGGCCGACGCCAGGCCGGCGCTTGCGATCGCAGCCCGGCCGGCCGCCGCGGCGAGGTCGCTCGTCGCCTCGTGGGGGGCCGCGTGCCGCCGCTCACGGATGCCGGAGCGGGCCACGATCCACTCCGGGTCGCAGCCGAGCCGGGCGAGGTCGGCGTTGGTCACCACCCGGTCGGGCACGGCGCCCCCGACGCCCGCCAGCCGGAACCCCACGGCCCGGCCGAATCGTGACGGCCGCGGCGAGGTGAGGATGTCGGACATGGGGCGGACAGGATACCAAACCGCCTCGTGGCACACGGGGGTCGGGGCACCGCCCTGATGCCTCCTACGGCTTGGCGTCGTCCGCGGGCTTGTCTTCCTTGGACTTTTTCTGCACCACTCCAGCCCGGTCGAGATGGATCTTGGCGTACTCGGCGTTGGACACCACGTAGTACCAATCGGCGAAGCGGGCGTTGAGTTCCTTGACCCGCTTCTGCGCCGCCTTCACCTTCTCGTCGTATTCCTCCTGCTTGCGGCGATTTTCCCGCTCCACCCGCCGCCGCTCCTCGAGCGCGGCCTGGGCCTTCGCCTCCGCCTCGTCGGCGGCCGCGAGCTTGCCCGCGGCATCGCCCTCCTTGTCACCCTCCTTCTTGTCTGCGTCGGCCCGAGGCCCGTCCTTCTTCTCGTCGCCCTCGGGTGCCTCGGGCAGGGGATCGAGCACGGGCTTCTCGAGCAGCGACTCGTTGAATCGCGCCATCACGAGCAGGTAGCGACCCATGCCTTCGCCGACCGCCGCCTTCTCGTCCTTCTTCTTCTCATCCGGCTCCGCGCCGTCCTTCTTTTCCGCGTCGGCCGCCACCGTGGTGCTCGCCCCGAACCGCAGGATGTACTCGACGCCGTCCTTCAAGCCCGCGATCGTCTCGCCGTCGGTCGACAGGATGTCGCCCGACTCCAGCGGAAGGAAGCCGCGCTGCTTCATGGAGCCGATCGCCTGTGGATCATCCGCGAACTTCGCGTCGGCCTTGAGGTCCGCGCTCAGGCCGGCGGGCTTCCGGGCCACGTCGACGATCTTCAGGTCACCGAGCGCGGTCCGTAGGTCATTGAGCTTGCCGGACGCCAGTTCCTCGTCGGGGCCGAGTTTCTCCTCCCGTGGCTTGTTCCCCGCCGTGAAGCCCTCCAGCTTGACGAGCGACCACTTCGCGTCCTTGTCGTCATAGGCGAGATCGATCCGATTGCGGCGGTTCTGCACCACGGCGATCCCCCGCCCCGACTCCACCGCCTCGAGACGGTAATCCTCGAGCACGATCCGGCGGACATCCCACGGCGAGAGCTTGAGCAGGTCCTTCTCGATCCAGTCGTCGAACTTCGTCGTGAACTTGCCGGCGTCGATCTCGACGACGTACACGGCGTCCTGCCCCGCCTTGCGGACGTACCGCAGATTCCGGGCCGGCACGCCCCCGGGGCCCGGCCGATTGTCCTGCTTGCCGATGATCAGCCGCGCGAGCCGGTTGCCCGCGGCGTCGCGGAACTCCACGAGCCGGCCGACCCCGGTGGCCCCCACCTTGATCTTCTCCGGATCGGGCTCGATCACGCCGAACATCTCGTGGTCGCCAGGCGAAGTGCTCAGCACGTCGAGAATCGGCCGGTCCACCAACTCGTTGCACGCGGCCGCGAGCTGCTCCTTGGCATCGGCCGGGTCGTTCTCGTGCGAAGGCAGCGTCCACACGCCTCCGGACCGCACCACCTTGAAGGGCCGGAGCGTGGCGGTCTCGTCGTCGAAGGAGACGATCTCCATGCTCGCGGCCTTCGCCGGGTCGGCCAGTTCGGGAAACAGCGTCCGTTCCGCCGCGGGCTCCACCTGCTTCGAGCGGAACCGCGGCTGGACCGCCAGCCCGAGCAGCAGCAGGCCGATCCCGCCGACCAGGAAGGCCGCCGTCCGCCGCATCGCAGCCCCATCCGCCGAGTTGGTCATCTTGCCATGCCCTCCCATGCTCACCTCAACCTCGACTTCGACACGCCCTCTCGCTCCAGCGCCCGGCGGCGGAAGAAGACCAGGAACGCGACCACCAGCGGAGGGATCGGCGGCAGCAGCACGGCCAGCCATTTCTGCCGATCCTGTTCCCGACGGATGTCGGCTTCGAGCTTGCGTTCCGTGGCCGCCACATCGGCGTCCCGCTTGCTCTTCAACTTCTCGATCTTTGTGTCGAGGCGCCGCTGGGCGAGCCGCTGCCGGCTGGCGAGTTGCTGCACCGCCTGCATCGCGGCCTGGGGATCGGCGTCGCCCTGGGACTCCAGTTCCCTGATCTTCTTCTCGAACTCGCCGATCTCCGTCTGCATCGACTCGCTGGCCTCGCGCTCGGCCTTGTCGAACTCCTGGATGAACCTCGCCCGCTTCTCGTCGGCTTCGTCCCGGGCGCTGGCCACGGCATCCTCGATCCGCTCCAGCGTCCGATGCTTGGGCTTCCGCTTGCGGATGGTGATGAACCGGTCGTCGCCGGCGAGTTCGTCGAGGGCGTTGAGAACGAACTCCACGTTGTCGAAGTCGAGGCCGAACACCTCGTCGGGCCGGTTCCGCAGGCCGAAGATCCGGCCGTCGAGCAGGTCGACGTCGGCCACGAGCACCGCGCGGATCGGCCGGCCGGGCTCCGGCGGCTTGCCCGCCGCGGCCCCGTCGGCAGACGGCGCGGGCTTCCGTTCCACGAGCACCGCCAGGACCATCGACTGGTCCGATCGCCGCTCGAAGATCTGCAACTGCCGCATGTCGCCGCGGTTGCTCATCACCTGGTCCACCTCGATCGTCCCGGATCGTCCAGGCGACGTGCGGACCAGCGGGGTGAACGTCAGGTCGGCCGACTCGTCGCGGGCGATCCCGCCCGGAAACGGAAACAGCAATTCCTGCAGGCCAGAGGTGATCCGCTGGCCCTGGTTGAAGCCCATGTCCTTCCCGTCGAGCGAGGCGTCGATGAACACGAATTCGGCGGGCAGCTCGAGCTTCAGGTGCGGGTTGTAGTCCTGGTAGACCACGTAGGGGCCGGCGCCCATCTGTCCCATGGCCGGCCGGCCGCGGCCGGAGGAGAGCCTCACGCCCAGGGCCTGCCAGAGCTCGTCGAGGGTGCCCTTGGGCTGCCCCTGAGGGCCGCCGAACATCGCCATCGGCCCCATCGGGCTCCGCCGCGGCTGCGCCGTGCCGGGAACGTTGGTCATCAGCACCGGCAGCGGATCCTCGAAGATCGCCACCGGCTGGCCCGCCTGCACGGCGGCCACGAAGTTCGTCATCTGCTCCGGCCCCAGCGACGAGGGCTGCACCGCCAGGAGCACGTCGTAGGTCTCGGTGATCGGCGCCGAGGCGTCGACCTGCACGACTTCGTACTGCTTCTCCAACTCGTCGACGAGCGGCTGCCGCGGCCGCTGCTGGCCGCTCATCATGTCGAACCCGCCGAACACGTCGGCGTCGGTCGTGAGCACACCGAGACGCTTGCGCTTCTGCTGGGCCGCGGTGCACACCGAGCGGATCAGCTCGTACTCGACCGGCGTGCCCTTGTCGAAGAACGGCACGACCACCTTCTCCAGGCCGCTGGTGAAGGCGCAGCCCATGAAGATCTCCTCGTCGCGGTAGGCGCCGCGGACGCGGGCCAGCACATTGACCGGCTCGATGCCGTACTGCTGCGCCGCCAGGGCCGCCGCCTCGGTCTTGGGCTCGGTGTCGATCACCTCGACGTTCACCTTGCCGCGGCCGAGCCGCTGGAACTGCCGCAGCGTGTTGAGCAGGTTCAGCCGGGTCTGGGCGTAGTCCTCGGGCACGGTCGGGCTGACGTAGGCCTTGATGTCGATCGGCCGGCTCGTCTCCAGCGTCTTGAGCAGCCGCCGGGTGTCGGGCGAGAGCGAGCTGATCTGCTCGGCCGAGAGGTCGGCCCGGACGTCGACCGCCCGAAAGAGCAGGACGCACCCGGCCGCCGCCGCCGCCAGGCCCAGCGTCCGGGCGAGGTAGTGCAGTCCCATCCGGCCGCCCTCCCGCCGTCCGGTCCAGTGCCGCCGTCCGATCAGCACCATCGCCAGGTAGAGGCACACCGCCACGACCCCCAGGAAGAAGGCGATCGACGACAGGCTCACGATCCCGCGGCCAAAGTCGGCGAAGTGCTCGGCCAGGCTCCAGCCGCGGACCGTCGCCGCCGCCTTGGCACCCATCACGCTGCTCGCCTGGTCCGCCACGGCCAGGGGCGCGTTGAACAACAGGCCGAGGATGAATCCGACCGTCAGGTTGCTCGTCAGGAAGCTCGCCACCATCCCGATCGCCACCATCGCCAGGCCCACGAACCAGTAGCCCAGGTAGTTGGCGAGGAACAGGCCGGCGTCGGGCGTGCCCCAGCGGAGCAGGATGATCAGGTTGCAGATGCACGAGAACACCAGCGCCACGGTGAAGATGCCCACCGCGGCGAGGTACTTGCCGAACACCACTTCCCAGTCGCTCGCGGGGATCGTGAGCAGCAACTCGTCGGTGCCCTGCCGCCGCTCCTCGGCCCAGACGCTCATCGTGATCGCCGGCACGAACACGAGCAGGATGTAGGGCAGGTAGCGATTGAGCTGGTCGAGGTTGGCGAGGTTGGAGTTGAAGAACTCCGGCGGCCAGAAGGCGGCCAGGGACCCCAACAGCACGAACACGCAGATGAAGACGTAGCCGGTGGGGTTGGAGAAATAGGCGACGAAGTTCCGCTTGAAAACGGCGTCCAGAACATGCCACTTCATGATTTCGTTCCCTCGGTCTCGTCGGCTGGCGGTCGGTTCAGGCCGAGCGGGTCAGTTCGTGGAACCGCTCGTCGAGGCCGCGGCCGTCACGCCGCAGTTCCGCCGGCGTGCCGTCGAACCGCAGGCGGCCCTCGGCGATGAGGAGCACGCGGTCGGCCAGGGCCTCGACCTCCTGGAGAATGTGGGTCGAGAGCAGGATCGTCTTCTTCTCGCCGAGGCGGCGGATGGTCTCGCGGACCTCGCGGATCTGGTTGGGATCGAGGCCGCTGGTCGGCTCGTCGAGGATCAGCACGTCGGGCTCGTGCAGGAGCACCTGGGCCATGCCGACCCGCTGGCGGTAGCCCTTGGAGAGCTTGCCGATCGCCTTGCCGATCACGCTCCCCAACTCGCACTGCTTGACGACCTTCTCGATCCGCTCCCGCTTGCGGTCGCCTGTTAGCCCCCGGGCGTCGGCGAAGAACTCGAGCAGGCTGCGGGGCGTCATGTCGGGGTAGAGCGGCCCGTTCTCCGGCAGGTAGCCGAGCCGCTCGGCCCCGGCGAGCCGGTCGGTGGCCATGTCGTGGCCGGCGATCCGGGCGGTGCCGGCCGACGGGGCCAGGTAGCCCGTCAGGATCTTCATCGTCGTGCTCTTGCCGGCGCCGTTGGGGCCGAGGAAGGCGACGATCTCGCCGCGCGGCACGCGGAACGTGACGTCCTGGATGGCGATGAAGTCGCCGTAGAACTTGCTCAGGCCGACGGCCTCGATCATGGCTTCGCCGCCGGCCGAAGGGCTTGGATGGGTCATCGTCGCGCGTCCGCTGCGGGTGGGAAGGAGGCGGTGAACCGGGAGGACGGGCACATTGTTTCCCAGAACCCGCCTGGCGGCAATCCCCGGGGCCGTGTCCCGGCCACGAGCCGGGGCACTGAAGATGGCGGCCTCATGGGGGGTCGGGGCTGCCCACGCCCGAATCGCTTTTCGCGCGCCGTCTATCCCACCGGCTCGAGCACCGGCTCGGGGCGGCCGCGGAGCCAGGCGATGTGCCGCCGCCACGCATTCTCCGTCTCGGGATGGTCGGCGCGGAAGTGGACGCCGCGGGTCTCGCGGCGGTCGATCGCCGCGTGGATCATCAGACGGGCCACCTCCAGCATGTTCTGGAGCTGCCAGCCCTGCGGGTCGGCGAACTGCCCCGGCAGCACGTAGCGGCACCAGCCCTCCACCGTGTCGAGCGCCTCGCGAAGCGACTCCTCCGTCCGCTCCACGCCGACATGCCGCCACATCAGCGCCCGCAGCGAGTTGCGGATGTCGGCCAGGTCGAGCGCCCCGTTGACCTCGCCCGCCTCGCCCCTTGGAAACGAGATCGCCGGCACGCGGAAGGCGTCGCCATCCGCCCCGGCGGCGGCGAACAGCTCGGCGGAGGCCGCGGCGCCGGCCCGGGCGCCGTAGACGAGGCCCTCGAGCAGGCTGTTGCTCGCCAAGCGGTTGGCCCCGTGCAGGCCGCTCGAGGTCACCTCGCCGGCGGCGAACAGGCCCGGCAGGCTCGTGCGGCCGGAATCGTCGACGGTCACTCCGCCGATCATGTAATGGGCGCCGGGTCGCACCGGGATCCGGTCGCGGGCCAGGTCGAGGCCGAACTTCCCGCAGATCTCCGCCATCCCGGGAAACCGCCGCCGCACCGTGTCGGCGTCGAGGTGGGCCAGGTCGAGGTACACGTTGGCATGGTGCGTGCGGTGCATGACCACCGTGATCGCACGGGAGACGACGTCCCGCGGCGCGAGTTCCGCCCGCGGGTCGAACTCGGGCATGAACCGCCGGCCATCGCGGTCGACGAGATGCGCCCCCGCGCCACGGACCGCCTCCGTGATCAGGCTGCGGGCGCCACCGGCGATGTAGAGCACCGTGGGATGGAACTGCATGAACTCCATATCCCGCAGTTCCGCCCCGGCCCGCCAGGCGAGCGCCATCCCGTCGCCGCTGACACCGGGCGGATTGGTCGACTCGCGGTACAGCTGCCCGGCGCCGCCGGTGGCCAGGATCGTCCGCCGGGCCCAGATGATCGTCTTGCCGTGGGCTGGGTGCCAGACGATCGCGCCGCGGCAGCGGCCCTCATGGGTCACGAGGTCGATCGTGAACGTGTCGGGCCAGACCTCGACGTGCTCCAGCCGCCGCGCCTGCTCGATGACCGCCCGCATCACCTCGCGGCCGGTGGCGTCGCCGAGCGCGTGGACGAGGCGGTGGTGGCTGTGCCCCCCCTCGCGGCCCAGTTCCAGGCTGCCGTTGCTCGACTCGAACCGCGTGCCCCACGCGATCAGCTCGGCGATCCGCCCCGGCGCCTCGCGGACCACGGAG
>JBJTHX010000280.1:0-5420 GCA_046094745.1 Planctomycetia bacterium | reverse complement strand
GGCTCCGCTTCGCGTCGTGAGTTTCTGCACGTCGGCTCGCTCACCGGCCTCGGGCTCTCGCTCGGCGGCCAGATGTGGATCACGCTCTTGGCGGAGCCGGCGAAATGCTCGTAGGCCTTGGCGTCGGCCCGGGCCGCCTGAAGCCGGAACAGGCCGCCGAGCGAGAGCCCGAGGCCGGTGAGCGAACCGATGTGCAGAAACTCACGACGCGAAGCGGAGTTCGAAGCGCGTGCCATGGTACATGGTCCTCCCCGGAGGTCCCGTGACCATACCAGACGCGGGGCGGGAAGGCGACCGGCCGGTTCAGGCCCCCAGGCCGGCGCGGGACCGGTCGGCGGAAAACTGACGGCGGGCCACGACGGCCAGCAGGATGGCCGCGGCCACGGCGCCCACCACGCAGGCCTGGACAGACCTGTCGGAGCCGAGATACCCGACGGCGAACATCGCCAGGCCGCCCCCCAGGCCGCCGAGCATGTTGAGGATGCCACCGCCGACGCCGTAGCAGCTCGCGGGGATGACGTCGTAGGCCGCGGCGAACACGTTGGCGCTGAACAGCGACGCGAAGAAGCCGAACCCGAAGGTCGCGGCGGCGAGCACGGGAAACTGGGTCGCCGAGAAGATGACGGCGATGCAGGGAGCCGCGAGCGCCAGGCCGACCGCGCTGACGTAGAAGCGGCCCGGCCGGATGCTGCGAACGATCCGGTCCGCCAGCCAGCCGCCGGCGAACAGGCCGGCGATGGAGCCCGTCTGGCCGCACACCGTCGCCAACAGCCCGGCCTTGGCCAGGGAGAAGTCGAAGCGACGGAACAACAGGTCGGGAAGCCATGAATAGACGATCCACAGCATCGCGCACAGCATGAAGAACGCCACGCAGTGGGCCAGGAAGCACCGCGAGACGCCACCCGTCGCGGCCCCCTGCCGCGGTGCGTCGGCGGCGGTGACGGCGGGCACGCGGCCCAGCAGGCGATAGAACACCGGGGCGAAGAGCAGGCCGACCATGCCGAGCATCACGTACCCGACCCGCCAGCCAGGCCCGGTCGCCATCCACCCGCCGAACCAGCCGCCGGCCACGATGCCCACCATCTGCCCCGTGGCATAGAGGGCGATTGCGCGGGACCGCGTGCTGCCGGCGTGGGCCGTCGCGATCAGGCTCACGGCGGCCGGCGCGTAGGCCGCCTCGGTGGCGCCCATCACGCCCCGCCAGACGAGGAACTCCAGCGGCGAACGGCTCGCCGCCGTGCCCAGCGTGGCCAGGCTCCACAGCGCCATGCTGACGGCGAGCAGATGTTCCCGCCGCCACACGTCGGCCAGCCGGCCGGCGAACGGGTTGAGCAGCGAGTAGGTCCAGATGAAGACCAGGCCGACCAGTCCCAGTTGCGACTCGCTGAAACCGAGATCGCTGCGGAGCACCGGGAAGATCGAGAAGGCGACCTGCCGGTCGACGTAGTTGAGCACCATGCCCAGCCAGGCCACGGCCACGATCCGCCATGGGCTCGCGGGCATCTCGGCCGCCGGGGCTTCGCGAGTGGACATCCTCGTCTCCCGCGGCGTCGCGGCACGATCCCGGACCTGATCCGCACCGGGCGGGAGACTATGAGCGAGTGCCGGGGGCGTCAAGGTTCGGCGGGCCGGGCGGCCCGTCGGCGATCACTCCTCCAAGGCCCGCCGACCGCGGAGGAGGTGGTGGTAGTGCTGCGCGAAGCGATGGGCCTCGTCGCGGACGTATTCCAGGAGCCGCAGCGAGTAGGAGTCGCGCGACAGCCGCAGCGGCTCGCTCCGGCCCGGCAGGAACACCTCCTCCTCCCGCTTGGCCAGCGAGATCACGCACGGGGCCTCGATGCCCAGGCTCTCCAGGGCGTCGAGCGCGGCCGAGAGTTGACCCTTGCCGCCGTCCACCAGGAACACGTCGGGCAGCGACGCCCCTTCGCGGACCAGCCGCGAGAACCGCCGCGACACCACCTCGTGGATGCTCTTGAAGTCGTCGATGCCGTCGACCGTGCGGATCCGGTACCGCTTGTAGCCGGGCTTGAACGGCAGCCCGTCGATGAACTGCACGAGGCTGGCCACCGTCTCGTCGCCGGCCAGGTGGGCGATGTCCACGCCCTCGATCACCCGCGGCGGCGCCGCCAGGCCCAGCACCTTCGCCAGGCCCGCGAGTCCCTTCTTCGGGTCGACGAGGAACACCTCCGGCTGCACGTGCTCCTCGAGGTCGCCGCGGTCGCCGAGCGTCTCCAAAAGCCGGATCTCGTCCCGCAGCCGGGCCGCCTTCTCGAACTCCAGCCGGCCCGAGGCCTCCAGCATCTCGCGCTGCATGTCGTCGAGCAGTTGCCGTTTGCCGCCGTCGAGAAAGGTTTTCAGCCGCTGGATGTCGCGGCGGTAGTCGTCCTTCGAGATCCGCAGGTTGCACGGCGCGGTGCACTGGCCGATCGAGGCGAGCAGGCAGGGACGGAACCACCGCCACTGCTCGTCGTCGGCGTCGATGTCGAGCGTGCAGGTGCGGAACTTGAAGATCCGCTGCAGGACCACGATCGCCCCGCGGAGCGAGCCGGCGCTTGTGAACGGCCCGTAGAGTTTCACCCCCTTCTGCCGCGGCGTCCGCGTGAACTCGACCCGGGGATAATCCTCGTGGGTCGTGATCTGCAGATAGGGAAACGTCTTGTCGTCCTTGAGGTCGCTGTTGAACTTCGGCTGCACGTCCTTGACGAGCCGGCTCTCGAGGAGGAGCGCGTCGACCTCGCTGTCGGCAGCGAGGAAGTCGATGTCGCGGATCTCCCGCACGAGGTCGGCGGTGCGGCGGTCCTCGGCGGCTGCCTTGAGGAAGTAACTGCCGGCCCGGGCCCGGAGGTTCTTCGCCTTGCCGACGTAGATCACGCGGCCGGCGGCGTCCTTCATCAGGTAGACGCCCGGTGTCTGCGGGAACGATCGCACCTTCTCCGCAGCAGCGGAGCGGTCACGGGCCGCGGCCGCCGCGTCGGTGTCGGCGGGGAGCGTCTCGGCGGGCAGGTCGGGATCACGGGATTCCATTCCGACGATTGTATGCCCCACGATTGCGCAGGGAGGGGCAAGATGACTGCGGGTCATCGCCCCTGCCGCCCCCTGTGGCGCCCGCCTCCAGGTGTGCGAATCCGGGGTGTGGTCCGCTCGAACGCATTCGCAAGCCTGGAGGCGTGCGCCACGCCCGGCCCGGGACACGCCTCTCGAATCGCCGTTCCGGGGAGACTATGAATGGTCGCTCTCCACCGGGGCGATCGATGTCCTTTCCCGCACGCAACCGCACCCGGCCCGCATGGCGCGGCGGCCCCTGGTCGGACGCCACGGCGGCCCGCCTGTTCCGCATCAGCATCGTCTCCATCCTCGGGCTCGCGGCGGCGGCGCCGTTCATCGCCCGGGCGGCGATCGCGATGCTCGGCGTCGAGTCGACGACGCCGATCGACTGGGTGCCGGCGACGTTCCCGCCGCGGCAGGCCTATGCCCGGTTCACGGCGGAGTTCGAGAGCGGCGACGTGGTCGTGGCGTCGTGGCCGGGCTGCACGCTCGACGGGCCGGCCGTGGGCCGGTTCGTGGCCGCCGCCACCGGTCCGGATGCGCCGCGGGACGCCGCGGGGCGACCCTGGTTCGACGCCGTGACCACCGGCCAGGAGGCCGTCGAGCGGCTCACGGCGCCGCCGCTCGCCCTGTCCCGCGCGGAGGCGGTCGAGCGGCTCCGGGGTGTGATCGTCGGCCCGGACGGCGACCGCACCTGTGTCGTGCTCGGCTTCACCCCCGCGGGGCTCGCGGACCGGCGGCGGGCGGTGGCCTGGATCCGCGACACGCTCCGGGAGACCGCCGGCGTCGCGGACGACGACATGCACCTCGCCGGTCCGGTGATCGAGACGGTGGCGGTGGACGCGGCGAGCCAGGAGAGCCTCCGCGTCTACGGCGGGCCGGCGGCGGCGATCATCTTCGCGCTCACCTGGCTCGCGCTGCGGTCGCTGCGGTACGCGGTCGTGGTCTTCCTGCTCGCGCTGGCCAGCGTCGGCCTGTGCTTCGTGTCGCTCGCCGCCTGGGGCGACCGGATGAACCCCGTGCTCATCGTGATGCCACTGTTGGTGCTCACGCTCGGCGTCTCGGGGGGCATTCACCTCGTCAACTACCTCGTCGAGGAATACCGCCGCGGTCCGGCCCGCGGGGCGGCCTGGCGGGCCGTGAAGGTGGGCTGGCTGCCGTGCAGCCTGTCGGCCGGCACCACGGCCGTGGGGCTGGGGTCGCTGGTCGTGAGCGAACTGGAGCCGATCCGCTCCTTCGGCTTCCATGCGGCCATCGGCGTGCTCGGCACGCTCGGCGTCCTGTTCCTCGTGCTGCCGGGGATCTTCGCCCGGTGGCCGATCCGGCGGCGGCTCGAGGCCGACGCGGACGCGCCCCGGACGGCGGCCTGGGCCGCGGGCGTGACCGGTCGGGCCGGCCCGATCGTCGCCGCGTCGGCCGTGGCGCTCGTGGCCGCGGCACTCGGCGTGCCCGGGATCCGCACGTCCGTGTCCCTCGACACGCTGTTCACGCCGGAGACCCGCCTGATCCGCGACTACGCCTGGATCGAGCGGGAGATCGGGCCGCTCGTGCCGGTGGAGGTGGTGATCCGGTTTGCCGACGCGGCGGTGCGGCCGGCGGAGCGGCTCGAACTGGTCCGCGAGGCGGGCGCGGCGCTGCGCGGCCTGCCGGCGGTGTCCGGCGTCAGTTCGGCGGCGCTGTTCGCGCCCGAGGCGCCCGCGGCCACGGGCGCCGTCGCAGCGGCGCGGCGGGCCGTCGTCGCCCGGAGGCTGGAGTCGAGCCTCGCGCAACTGGCCGACATGCGGCTCGTCCGCGAGGATGCGGACGGGCAGCGGTGGCGGGTGACCGCCCGCACGTCGGCCCTCGCCGGCCACGACTACGAGGCCCTGCTCGGCGCGGTCCGCGGCGTGGTGGAGCCGGTCGTCGATCGGCACGGCGGGGCCGCCCGCGGGATCTCCGCCGACTTCACCGGCGCGATGCCGCTCATCAACGGCATCCAGCGGCTCCTGCTCCGCGACCTGTTCACGAGCTTCCTCGCGGCCTGCGGCCTGATCGCGCTCGTGATGATCGCCGTGGAGCGGGGCGTCGTGGCGGGGCTCGTGGCCATGATCCCCAACGTGTTCCCGATGCCGCACACCAGCCCGCTCTGCGCGAGGGCGCCGGCGGAGTGGCCGTAGGCCGCCCGCACGGCGGCCAGTCGCTCCGCCGCCGACGCCGCGGACCCGGGCAGGGCGTGACGGAAGAAGGTGAGGAAGTGGAACGTGCCGTCGACCGCCATGCCGAGGGCGATCGAGGCGGTCATCACGCTGCCGATATCGAGCGTCGCCCGCGCCCAGCCGAGGCTTCCGAACAGCAGCACCATCGGGAACACGTTGGGGATCATGGCCACGAGCCCC
>JBJTHX010000279.1:0-3311 GCA_046094745.1 Planctomycetia bacterium | reverse complement strand
CCCTTCGCGTTGCCGGCGGTGGCGGCGACGGCGCTCGGGGCCCGGGGCGTGGGGGCGGGCGACCCGCCGGCGGCGCGGCGGGCGGCGGCCCAGGCGCTGCTCGTCGGGGCGGCGATCGTGGCCGGGGCCGCGAGCCTGCTGCTGCTCGGCGGGGGCACGTTCCTCGGCTGGCTCGGTCTGCCCGCGGGGAGCACGGCGCTCGCCGGCCGCTACCTGGCGATCGTCCTGCCGGCGCTTCCGGCGATGATGCTCATTCACGTGGGCGTGGCGGTGCTCCGCGGCGCGGGCGCGATGGTCGCGGGCCTCGTCGGCATGACCATCGTGAACCTCGTGAACGCCGGGGCCAGCTTTGCCCTGGCGACCGGGGCGTTCGGCCTGCCGCGGCTCGGCTGGGAGGGGCTGGCCTGGGGCACCGCGGCCGGATACGTGACCGGGGCCGCGTGCGTGGCGGGACTCCTCGCCTGGAGGCTCGGGCCGGGGGCCGCCGACTGGCTGCCGGACGCCGCCACCCTCCGCCGGATCCTCCGCGTGGGCCTGCCGGCCAGCGGCGACGCGCTGGCCAACGCGGCCTGCCACCTCACTTTTTTGTCGATCGTGAATCGGCTGGGTGACGTCGCCGCCGCGGCCCACTCGGTCGCCGTCACCATCGAATCCCTGGCGTTCCTCCCGGGCACCGCCTTCCAGGTGGCCGCCGCCACGCTCGCCGGGCAGTTCCTGGGTGCCCGGGACGAACGGCGGGCCCGCGGGAGTGTCTGGTGCGCCGCCCTGGCCTGCCTGGCCTTCATGTCCGTGGCGGCGGCCTGCTTCCTCTGGCAGGCCGTTCCGCTGGCGGCCTGGTTCACCGGTGGGCAGGGCCGGCAGCCGGAGGTGGCCGCGCTGACGGCCCGGTTGGTGCGGATCGTGGCCTTCGCCCAGCCGTCGCTCGCCCTGCTGATGGTGCTCTCCGGCGGCCTCCGCGGCAGCGGGGCCACGCGGCCGCCGCTGGTCGTCAATTTCCTGGGCCTGGTCGGCGTCCGGCTGCCGCTCGCGATGCTGCTCGCCTGGCCGGAAGTCGTCCTGCCGGGCGGTGTTGGCAGCATCCCGGCCGCCGGCTGGGGCGCCGTCGGCGCCTGGTGCGCGATGGCGGCCGACCTCACGGCCCGCGGGCTCGCGATGCTCTTCATCTTCACCCGTGTCCGCTGGACCCGCGTCGCCGTCTGACGGTTCGACGCCGCCGATTGGCATGGCCTCACGGCCGCGTCACGCTACACTCTGAAACGGCGAGCCGCTGCCGGCGGAAACCGGCCGCTCGCCAGCGAGGGCCGTGGATGGCAGCCGTCGATCTCGAAGTCGAGCACTGGAGCGTTGCCGACGCAGCGGACCTCTACGAGGTGCCCCGCTGGGGCAACGGTTACTTCTCGGTGAGTCCGGCCGGCAGCCTGCTCGTCCATCCCGACAAGAACCCCACCCGCAGCATCGATCTCAAGGCCCTCGTCGATCGGCTCCAGGTCCGGGGCATCGACCTGCCGATCCTGCTGCGGTTCGCCGAGATCCTGCAGCATCGGCTCGGCGAGATCCAGGGCGCGTTCGCGACCGCGATGAAGGAGAGCGGCTATCGCGGCGACTACTGCTGCGTGTATCCCGTCAAGGTCAACCAGCAGCGGCAGGTGGTGGAGGAGGTGCTGAAGTTCGGCAAGCCCTACCGCTTCGGTCTCGAGGCGGGCAGCAAGCCCGAACTCCTGGCCGTGATCGCGCTGGCCGACAACGACACCCCGATCATCTGCAACGGCTTCAAGGACGCCGAGTTCATCGAGACGGCGATGCTGGCCCAGAAGATCGGCCGGCAGGTGATTCCGGTGGTGGAGCGGTTCTCGGAACTGCAGCTGATCCTCGAATACGCCGAGAAGCTCGGCGTGCGGCCGCGGATCGGCATGCGGGTCAAGCTCGCGGCCCGCGGCAGCGGCCGCTGGCAGTCGTCGGGCGGCTTCCGCAGCAAGTTCGGCCTCACCGCCAGCGAGTTGGTCAAGGGGCTGGAACTGCTCGCCTCCCGCGGCATGGAAGACTGCCTCCAGTTGCTCCATTTCCACCAGGGAAGCCAGATCACGAACATCCGCCACATCAAGGCCGCCCTCAACGAGGCCTCGCGGATCTACACGGAGCTCGTCAACCGCGGGGCGGGGCTCCGCTACCTCGACGTGGGCGGCGGCCTGGGCATCGACTACGACGGGTCGCAGACGAACTTCGAGTCGAGCGTCAACTACAGCCTGCAGGAATACGCCAACGACGTCGTCTACCACGTGCAGAACGCCTGCGACGAGGCGGGCGTGCCCCATCCCACGATCATCTCGGAGAGCGGCCGTGCGGTGGTGGCCTACCACAGCATGCTGATCTTCGGCGTGCTCGGCGTGTCGGAGCAGGGGGGCATGGGCGAGGTGACGGAACCGCCCCCCGACGCGGAGCAGCCGCTCCACGACCTGATGGAGACCTTCCAGGGGATCAACGTCCGTAATCTGCTGGAGAGCTACCACGACGCCCAGCAGGCCCTCGACACCGCCATGAACCTGTTCGCCAGCGGCTACCTGCCGCTGGACCAGCGGTCGGCCGTGGAGAACCTCTACTGGGCCATCTGCCGGCGGATCTGCAAGCTCACCAAGTCCCTGGAGTACGTGCCGGAGGAACTGGAGGGGCTCGAGGCCTCGCTGTCCGACACCTACTTCTGCAACTTCTCGCTGTTCCAGTCGATTCCCGACAGCTGGGCGATCAAGCAGCTCTTTCCGGTGATGCCCATCCACCGGCTCAACGAGCGGCCCACGCGGGCCGCCGTGCTCGGCGACGTGACCTGCGACTCCGACGGCAAGATCGACCAATTCATCGACCGCCGGGACGTGAAGCGGACGCTGCCGCTGCACACCTGGCAGCACGAGCCCTACTACCTCGGCGCGTTCCTGATCGGCGCCTACCAGGAGATCCTCGGCGACCTCCACAACCTGTTCGGCGACACCAACGCCGTGCACGTCAGCCTCGACGACCGCGGCGAGGTGGTCGTCGACGCCGTGGTGAAAGGGGACACCGTCCGCGAGGTGCTCGACTACGTGGAGTTCGACGCCGCCCAACTCGTGCAGAAGCTTCGCGACGCGATCGAGCAGGCGGTCCGCGAAGGCCGCATCTGCGACGGCCAGGCGGGCCGGTTCCTCAAGTTCTACGAGGAGGGCCTCGGCGGCTACACTTATCTGGAAGAGCCTTCGCAGAGCTAGATTCGATCGGGCTGTCATGGGCGCCGGCTCGGAGGCGGCAAAAGTCTCGTCGCTGATGGCCGCGGCGGCCATAGGCTC
>JBJTHX010000278.1:0-8583 GCA_046094745.1 Planctomycetia bacterium | reverse complement strand
CTCTCGCCGGACGTTCGCGGCGGCCATCGTGGCCGCCGCTCACTGCGTTGCGGCTGTGCTTCGCCCTCCAGGCTTCGCTTGCCTCCACAGCCCGCTCGAGGGCACGGGCAACCCCTCGCTGGAGATGGTCAGGCGAGGATGCCCTTCACGACGTGCCCGTGAATGGGATGTTTCACGCCCGGGCTCGGCATCGTGCCGACTCGGGCTTCGCGGGCCTCCGCCCGCTGGTCGCAGCCCGGCATCGTGCCGGGCCCTCAGGAGAGGATGCCCTTCACCACGTGTCCGTGAATGTCCGTGAGCCGGAACTGGCGGCCCTGGTAGCGGAACGTGAGCTTCGTGTGGTCGATGCCCACGAGATGCATGATCGTCGCCTGCATGTCGTGCACGTGGACCGGATCGGCCGTGATGTTCCAGCCGAAGTCGTCCGTCGAGCCGTACACGTGGCCCGGCTTCACGCCGGCGCCCGCCAGCACCCAGGAGAAGGCCTTGCCGAAGTGATCGCGGCCATTGGGTTTCTGGGGATCACCCTGGCCGAACGGCGTGCGGCCGAACTCGCCTCCCCAGATCACCAGCGTGTCGTCGAGCAGGCCGCGGTCCTTGAGATCCTGGATCAGGGCGGCCGACGGGGCGTCGGTGTCCTTGCACTGCTCCGCCAGTTGCGTGAACAGGTTGTTGTGCTGGTCCCAGCCGGCGTGCATCAACTGCACGAACCGCGTGCCCCGCTCCAGCAGCCGCCGGGCGATCAGGCAGTTGGAGGCGAACGTGCCCTTCGTCCGCACGTCGGGCCCATAGCGGTCGACCACGTGCTGCGGCTCGTCCGCGAAGTCGACCAGGTCCGGCACGCTGGCCTGCATGCGGTAGGCCATCTCGTACTGGGCGATCCGGGTGTCGATCTCCGGGTCGCCGTAGTCGGCCAGGTGCCGGGCGTTCATCGCGGCCAGGTCGTCGAGCAGCGCCCGGCGGGCCTCCCGGCTGACGCCGTCCGGGTTCGCCAGGTACGGCACCGGCTCGCCGGTGTTGCGGAACTTCACGCCCTGGAACCGCGACGGCAAAAAGCCGTTGCCCCAGTAGTAGTCGAAGAACAACTGCCCGCAGGTCTTGTCCTTGTCGCTCGACGTCATCACGACGAACGCCGGCAGGTCTTCCGTCTCGCAGCCGAGGCCGTAGCTCATCCAGGCGCCCATGCTCGGCCGGCCCGGCACCTGCGAGCCCGTGAGGAAGAACGTGACGCCGGGGGCGTGGTTCACGGCTTCCGTGTGCATGCTCCGCACGAGGCACAGGTCGTCAGCGAGCCCGCCGATGCACGGCACCAGTTGCGACAATTCCATGCCGCACCGGCCGTATGTCTGGTACGGCTTGATCGCCGGCACCGCGGGCCACTTGGCGTAGAAACTCGACATCGTCGACAGCCGCGTCATGCCGCGGACGCTGTCCGGGATGTCCTGGCCCGCGTGGGTGGCGAGAGCCGGTTTGGGGTCGAAGAGGTCGACGTGTGACGGCCCGCCCCCCTGCCAGAGCATCACCACCCGCTTGGCCCGCGGCGTGAAGTGCGGCAGTCCCGGCAGCCCGGGCATGCCCTGCGTGGTCGGCGCCCCCCGGGCGTCCTTCCCCAGCAGTGCCGCGAGCGCCACTGAGCCGATGCCCATGCCGGCCGTGCCGAACAGGCGGCGGCGGGTGACCCGCTGCAGGTTCTCGAGGTGCAGATCGCGCATCGGGCTACTCCCGCGTCAAGGACTCGTCGAGGTTGAAGATCGCCAGGCAGACGCTCGACAGCGCCGCGTGCTCGGCCGGATCGAGGGCCTCGTCGCGGCCGCTTGCGCCCACGGCCAGCAGCCGTTTGGCCGCGTCCGCGTCGGCGCGGTAGATCGCCAACTGGCGGGCGTGCATCCGCCCCAGTGATTCGAGGTCATAGCCCGTCGGCCGACGGCCGAGGACCCGACGGCAGGCGTGCGCGAGCCGGCTCTCCAGGTCGGGGGCGGCCTTCAGGCTCTTCTCCGCGAGCACGCGGGCCGCCTCGACCCACGTCGGGTCGTTGAGCGTCGTCAGGGCATGCAGCGGAGTGCTCGTCTGGCTCGCCCGCACGGAGCAGGTCTGGCGGTTGGCGGTGTCGAACATGTTCGCCGGGCTCACGGTCCGGCGCCAGAACGTGTAGAGGCTGCGGCGGTAGAGGTCACGCCCATGCGAGGTGGGGTAGGTGAAGTCGCGCTCCTTCGTGACCGCGAGCGACTCCCAGATCTCGTCGGGCTGGTACGGGTAGACGGGCCGGCCGCCGATCTGCAGGTCGATCAGTCCGCTCGCCGCGAGGGCCAGGTCGCGGAGCACCAGCGACGGCATGCGGAAGCGGCTGGCCCGCGCATGAAGCCGGTTTTCGGGATCCTTCGCCAGGTGCTCGGGCGTGACCCGGCTCGCCTGCCGGTAGGTGGCCGACGTGACGAGCAGGCGGTGCATCCGCTTCTGCCCCCAGCCTCCCGCGCGGAACTCGACCGCCAGCCAGTCGAAGAGGTCCTTGTGGGCCGGATATTCTCCCTGCACGCCCATGTCCTCGGTCGTCTTCACGATGCCGACGCCGAAGAAGTGCTGCCACATGCGGTTGACCTGCACCCGCGCCGTGAGCGGGTGCTCCGGCAGGAAGAGCCACCGCGCCAGGCCAAGCCGGTTCCGGGGAAACCCGTCCGGCACCGGCGGCAGGAACGCGGGCGTCGCGAAGGTGAGCGTGTCGCCGATCGGGGACAGGTAGTCGCCGCGGTCGAGCACCCGCGTGTCCCGCGGATTGTCGTCGGCCATGACCATCACCCGCGGCACCCGCTCCTTGGAAAACTGCTCGTGGGCCTGGCGGGCGGCCTCGAACTTCGCCGCCGCCGGCACGTCCTTGACGACACGGGGGCGGACGTTGGCGTCGAAATGCGACCGCAGCGCCCGCTCGATCTTTTCCCGCTCCTCCGGGGTGCGGTCCGCCGTGGGCTTCCGCAGCAGCGGGGTGACGTTGCGGCTCAGCCCCTCGGCGTCGGCCGCCTGGCCGTCGGCGAACAGGCCGATCTTCCAGGCCTGATAGAGGGCGTCGATCACGGGGCGGGCCTCGGCCTCCAGCGCATCCTGGGCCGCCTTCAGTTCGGCGAGCTTGGCCTGCTGTTCCGCCGTCGGGAGTTCGACGACGGGCGGGGCGACGCGGATCTGCGGCGAGAAGGTGGTCGGGGCCCCGGACTCGGAAACGCGGTTGAAGGCGTCGAGCAGCGCGTAGTAGTCGGCCATCGTCAGCGGGTCGTACTTGTGGTCGTGGCACTGGGCGCAGGCCATCGTCAGCCCCAGCCAGGTCGTGGCCGTCGTGTCGACCCGGTCGAAGAGGTTGACGAACCGCTGCTCCTCGGGGATCGCGCCCCCCTCGCCGTTGAGCAGGTGGTTGCGGTTGAAGCCGGTCGCGATCTTCTGCGCGGGCGTGGCCTCGGGCAGCAGGTCGCCGGCCAGTTGCTCGATCGAGAACCGGTCGAAGGGCACGTCGTCGTTGAGGGCCTTCACCACCCAGTCCCGCCAGATCCACTGCCAGGTGTCGCCGTCCTGCTGGAAGCCGTTGGAGTCGGCGTAGCGGGCGGCATCGAGCCACGGCAGCGCCATCCGCTCGCCGTAGTGGGGTGAGGCGAGCAGGCGGTCGACGAGTTTCTCGTAGGCGGCGGGATCGGGATCGGCGACGAACGCGTCGACCTCCGCCGGTGTCGGTGGCAGGCCGACGAGGTCGGCATGCAGGCGGCGGATGAGCGTCGTGCGATCGGCCTCGGGGGACGGGCCCAGCCCCGCGGCTTCGATCCTGGACAGCACGAACCGGTCGATCTCGTTGCGGCACCATTCGGCCCGCCGCACGTCGGGCGGCGTCGGCCGCCGTGGGGCCGTGAAGGCCCAATGCGGCTGGTACTCGGCCCCCGCGGCGATCCAGCGGTCGAGCAGTCGCCTCTGCTCGGCCGAGAGCCGCCGGTTCGACGTCGGGGGCGGCATCAGCACGTCCTCGTCGGTGGAGTGGATCCGCTCGAGGATTTCGCTGGCGCCGGGATCGCCGGGCACGATGGCCCGGGCCGCCACCGCGGCCGCGCGGTCGTCGAGTCGCAGGTCGGCCTCCCGCTTGGCCGGGTCCTGGCCGTGGCAGTAGAAGCAGTTCTCGGCCAGGATCGGCCGGATGTCCCGGCTGAAGTCGGGGGCCGGGCCGAGTGGTTCGGCAGCCGCCGCGGCCGCGAAGGCGAGGCCCGCCGCCGCGAACGCGAACCACAGGCATCGAGCGTTCGTGCGACCCATGGAACCTGATTCCGGGGGGCGACCCGCGGCGCCGATCCGGTGGCCGGGGAGCGTGGGCCGGGAAGATCGATCGGCGGGCAACGACACGTTGAGCGAGAGTACCACGATCCGCCGCCGCCGGCCAACACGTGCCCGGCCCGGGAAACGCAGCGTCAGGCGAGGCCGTTGCGCAGGGCCCAGACGGCCGCCCGGGTGCGGTCGGCGAGATCGATCTTGCGGAGCAGGTTCTGCACGTGCTCCTTCACGGTCTCGACGCTGATCTCCAATGCGTCGGCGATCTCGCGGTTCGAAAGCCCCATCGCCACCAGCCGGAGCACCTGGGTCTCCCGCGGTGTCAGTGGGACGTCGGCATCGGCCGGGAGTTCCTTGCTGGCCATCGACGTGGCCATCCGCCGCAGTTCGCCGCCCCGCGTGGGCGGCGCTCCCGAGGCGGCCCCCGTCACGGCGGTGATCAGTTCCGCCCGCGAGGCCGACTTGAGGAGGTAGTCATGGGCACCCGCCGAGACCGCCCGGGCCACGTACGTGGGGTTGTCGAAGGCGGAAAAGGCGACGACGCGGGCCGTCGGTGCGGCGGTGCGGAGCCGCTTGATGGAATCGAGCCCGTCCTCGGTCCCCAGGCGGATGTCGAGGAGCACGACGTCGGGCTTGTGGCGCCGCGCCAGACGAACGGCCTCGGCGCCCGTCGCCGCCTCGGCGACGATGCGGACCCCGGAATCCTTGAAGACGCTGGCGAGTCCGCGACGCACGATCTCGTGGTCGTCGGCGATCAGTACCGTGGTGGCCATTCTGGATCCATGTTCCGGCGGATCACGCCGCACGCCGACGCGAGCCCTGCCCGTCCGGGCGGCCGGGCGGCTCAGCGGATCCGGAAAGGTCCCACGGAAGGGGCCCTTGGACACCCCCGCGAAGGGGCACGGCGGCGGGGCTCGCCGGTAGACTGCGACCGTCGCCCGGATCCCCGCCCATGCCCGAGCCGCTGCTCCTCTGTGAACGCTCCGGCGTCGTGGCCCTCGCCAAGCCCGCCGGGCTCGCCACCCAGGCGCCGCCGGGCGTGCCTTCGGTGGAGGCGTGGCTCCGCGCGCGGCTGCACGGCGGCGACGCGGCGGGCTACGTCGGCGTGCCGCATCGGCTCGATCGCGCGGTGTCGGGCGTGTTGCTGATGACGACGACGCCTCGGGCTGCCCGGCAGCTCTCACGGCAGTTCGAACGACGGGAGGTGCGGAAGGAGTACGTGGCGCTCGTCGAGCCGCGCAACGCGGAGTGGACCGCGGCGGGCCCGGTGGAGTGGCGCGACCGCATCGAGAAGGTGCCCGAAGCCGCCCGGGCGCGGCTCGCGGACGCGGCCTCGGCCGCCGGCCGCGAGGCGGTGACGCGGGCGTGGCTCGCCGCCCGACTGCCGGTCGGCGGCGATCGGGGCCGGCTGCTGCTGCGGCTGGAGCCGCTCACGGGCCGGATGCACCAGTTGCGATTGCAGGCGGCGGTCCGCGGCCTGCCCATCGTGGGCGACCTGCTCTACGACGCCGGCGCCGACCCGTGCTGGGCCGGGCCGACCGACGAGTCCGCCCGCGAGCCGCCCATCGCCTTGCACGCGGAGCGGATCCGCTATCGCGACCCGGACGACGGCGGCGAAGTCGTCGCCGCGGCGCCGCTGCCCGCCTTCGGGCCCGCCGTCGACTGAACCGACGCCCCGCCCCGGAACCCGCCTGCTCCCGCGGCCGGCCGGGCCGCGCTGACGCCACGCGCGCGGTCTGCGTAGACTTGGCGGCTCGGGCCCAACACCTGGCCGGCCGAAAGACCCCGCATGACGAGACTCGTTTCCTTCGGCGTGCTCCTCGGCCTCGTGGCCGTGTTCGGGCTGCTCTCGCTGCGGGTCATGTCGGGATTCCTGCTGCCGCTGCTGCTGGCGGCGATGCTGGTCGTGATCTTCGGCCCGCTCCACCGCTGGCTGCGGGAACGGTTCGACATGCCCGAGTGGGCCGCGGCCGGGCTGACAACGCTGTTCGTGCTCCTCATCGTGCTCGTGCCGCTCTCGCTCCTCGTCGTCCGGGCGGGCGGGGACGCCGCGGCGATGCTCCGCAGCCCCGACGGCATGCGACTCGACCCCAAGGTGCTCGACGGCCTGGTCGCGAACTTCGACGACGCCACCGGCCTGCAGATCACGGCCGAGAGCGTCAACGCGGAACTGAAGAAACTCGCCGAGGAGTGGATCGGGCCGATCGCCGCCCGGGCGCCGGTCGTGATCGCGAAACTGATCATCGGCCTGATCGTGATGACCGTGAGCCTGTTCTACTTCCTCGCCGACGGCCGGCGGATGCTCGAGGCGGTGATGCGGCTGGTGCCCCTCGACGTCCGTTACCAGTGGCAGTTGCTCCAGGAGTTCGAGGAGGTGAGCCGGGCGGTGGTCAGTTCCACGCTCCTGGCGGCGATCGTGCAGGCGGTGCTGGCGGGCTTCGGGTTCTCGTTCGCCGGGCTGGGCAACGTGTTCCTGCTGACGCTGCTGACGTTCTTCGGCGCGCTCGTGCCCTTCGTGGGGGCGGCGGCGGTATGGGGCGCAGCCAGCCTGTACCTGCTGTTCTTCGTGAAGAACACCTGGGCCGCGGCCGGCCTGGCCCTGTGGGGGCTGAGCGTGGTCTCGACGGTCGACAACGTCATCAAGCCGATCGTGCTGCACGGGCAGTCGAAGCTGCATCCGCTGCTCGCCCTGTTGAGCGTGCTCGGCGGCGTCGGCGCGCTGGGGCCGATCGGCATCTTCGTGGGGCCGATCGCCGTGGCCTTCCTCCAGGCGGCCCTGACCATGCTGCAGGTCGAGCTCGACAGCCTGTCGGGCGGGTCGGCGGTCACCACGGCCGGCGGGAATCCCGCCAAAACGCCGGACCTGACGGCGGGCGGGGCGGCTCCGGCCGGCGGAGTTGCACGCCAGGGGGACGGGAGGGTGAAATCGTGACTCACATGCGGTTCCGCGGAGGGCGAAGTTCATGATCGTGCAGTGCGTGCTCCTGGTCGCCGGGTTACTGGCCACCGGCATCGAGGCGGCATTCGTGCCCAACGACGACGGCGGCGGCGGCGAGTACCTCGTGCGGGTCGAGCCCGACCTGGTGCGGAATGCCAGCCCCTACCAGTTCAGCAGTGACGTCCCGGACGACGCGCGGGACGTCCGCCGGGTGAAGATCTACGTCGCCGACAACTGGCCGCCGGCCGTCGAGCGGTCGGTGATCGAGGCGGCGAAGCGGCCGCGGCGGCCGGCGCCCGTGGTCGCCACCCCGGCCGCGCTCGTCGAAGGCCAGGCCACCACCAAGGCGGTGAAGGCCGACCGTCCGTGGCCCTGGCTGATCGGCAGCCTGATCGCGCTGTTCCTCTCCCTCGGGGCCAACGCCTACCTCGGCATGCTGCTCGGCTCCATGCGGCAGCGGTACATCGAGGGCGTGCAGCGCGGCTACGTGCGGGTGTAGGCTGAGCACTCGCCGGCGGCTTGACGCGGCACCACTCGCAGGGCCCGCCTCCATGATCCCGCGTCGCGACCGGATCGTCGCCGCGGTGGAGTGCGGCCTGATCGTGATCGCCATGGCCTGTGCGGGCGCCCGCGGGGCGGACCCGGCCGCGGGCGACCGACCGCCCAAGATGGATGTCGAGGGCCAGCCGCTCGCCGCGAACGTCCGGCGGTTGCTCGACGCCTACGCCGCCCTGGGCGCGGCCTGGCCGGAAGCGGAGGCCGCGGTCTGGCTGGCCGCCGCCGACGCCCGCGATGCGTCCCGGCTCCAGGACCTGCTCGACCCGCACGTGCTGCTGGTGGTGGCCGTCAATCCGGAGACGCGGGTCAAGGTGCGCCGCGGGCCCGCGGCCGCGCGGCTGCAGCAGGGGGGCTTCGTGCCGGTGCTCGTGAAGATCCTCAACGAGAGCACCTCGACCCAGCGGATCCGGATGACGAGTCCGCAGGCCGGTCCGCCGTACGCGGGCGTGGAGCCGTTGAGCCTCGAGCGGCAGCAGCAGACCGACCTGCTGGGCACCGGGACGGCCGCGGCCGCCGCCCTGCGGGACCGGTTCCTGGGCGTGGAGTGGCACGGCCAGCCACCGATGACGGACCGCCTCAGCGGCCTGGCGGTCGAATACGGCATCGCGGTCATCTCCAGCGCCGAGGCGGGCCGCCGGGAGGCGACCATCGGGTTCGACCTCGGGCAGGGGAACCAGGATGTGGGCTTTCGCGGGGAAGTGCCGGTGCTGTTCGAGGTGCGCCCCGCGGTCCCGGGGAAGGTGAACGTGACCGACTTCGACGGGACGCCAACAACCGGCCGGTTCCTCATCACCGAG
>JBJTHX010000277.1:0-5779 GCA_046094745.1 Planctomycetia bacterium | reverse complement strand
CGCGGACGATAGGCGAACGGGCCGCCGCGCCGTCGGCGGCGAGGCCGAGTTCCGCGAGGCCCCGGTCGTCCAGCGACCGCATCAGGCCCTCGACCTCGTCGTGGATCTCCTCCGTCTGGGCGATGACCAGCCCCGCGCCGTCGGGCGACGGCCGCACCGTGCCGTGCCCGCCGAAATCGGCCCACGCCGCCACGCCGCCCGTCGTGTTCTGGATCACGTCGACGAGGGCCGCGAGCGAGTCGGCATCGGCATCGGAGCCGGCGGCACAGGGCAGCGGATAGAGCCGGACGGCCAGGTTCTCGGCGGCGGTTTCCCGCGTCGTGATCAGCAGGCATTCGTCGCGGACCATCCAAGTAAGGCCGATCGGGTCGAGGATCCGCCGCAGGGTCGAGCGGAAGGTGCCGGCCGAGGCGTCGAGGCTGATCGGCGTTTCGAGGTCGATGCCGGCGTCCTCCAGCGCCTTCATGTCGATCGCGATCGGCAGTGCCAGGCCGTCCTTGATGTGGGCGACGACGTCCCGCAGCGGCGTCTCGGTGAACGACCAGTCCCGCTTCGCGATCTCCTGGCCGAGGGCCGCGCGGATCCGCGCGTCGCTCGCCCGGACGACGGGCTCGGCCGACTGCATCGGCAGCGAGCGATACTCGCGCACAAGCGACGCCTGGCTGACCTGCGGATGGACGATCCGCAGCCGGGGCGGAGCCGGCGGCTGGTGGGCCGGGGCCGGCGGCGGCGGTAACGCCTTCGGCGGCTCGACGGTGGCGGCTACCGGCGGCGGCCCGGGCTGCTCGGCGGCGGCCGCGGGGCCGGCGGCGAGGACGACCGCGCCGAAAACGATCGCGAGCGCGGCGCACGGAATCGACCGAGGCGTGACGTTCATGGCGGGGCTCCTGGCGGGAGAGGTGGGAGGGGAACGTGCCGGTCCGATTGCACGAGACTACATCTCGGCAGGCATCGAGCCAAACACACGGGCCGCAAGGGATGGCAGGGCTCCCCGGCATGGCCCGCTGTCTCGCACGACGACGCGGAGTCCCCCGGCTGCCGCCGGGGGCTTTTTGTGGAATGGTCACCGGGCCCGATTTCAAGAAGCCCCGGGCGGAAGCCCGGGGACTCCGGCCCCTACAACAACTGCGTAGTCCATGCCGCACGGTTCCCGGCAGATCAGGGCCGGCGGACGTGGAAGTCGATGACCAGCGGGAGGTGGTCGCTGGCCGCCTTCGCCAGGCTCGTCCGCACGACCCGGGCGTGCCGCACCTCCACGTCGCCGCGGACGAAGGCCTTGTCGAGCGAGCCCACGGCCAGCCAGGAGGGGAACGTGCGGAACCGGCCCACGGGACTGGTCACCTGCCGGAAGCCGCTGGCCGCCAGGGCCCCGCCGGCCAGCGTGTCGCGCCAGTCGTTGAAGTCGCCGACGATCACGGTGGGGTGCCGGTCGGCGGAGCGGAAGAGCATGTGGCCGAGGATCCGCTCCACCTGCCACTGCCGCTCCCGCTCGGCGAGGCCCAGGTGGGCGTGGACGAGGTGCACGGGGCCCTCGGGCGTGTCGATGACGAGCAACTGCGCCCCGCGGGGCTTCCGCGATCCGCGCCGCAGCGAGACGCGGGGGCGGCTCGCCACCGGCCAGCGGGAGAGCACGAGATTGCCGTAGCCCCCGCGGCCCACCGGCACGTTCACCTGGAAGACGGAGTGGCTGCGGAAGAACCGGGCCAGGAGCCGGGGCTGGTCGTCGTGGCGGCTGCGGCGGACGAGGTGATCGACCTCCTGGAGGCAGGCGAGGTCGGGGTTCTCCTGCTCGATGACGTCGATGATCCGCGCCAGCGAGTAGCGGCGGTCGCGGCCGCCGATTCCCTTGTGGATGTTCCAGCTCAAGAGCCGCATGCGTCACCCGCCGGCGGCCCCGCGGCGCCGCATGTAGTACCGCTGCACGCGGGCCACGCAGGAGCGGCCGTCGGCGCTGCGGAGGACGCACGCCGCCCCCGGCTCGCCCGCCTTCCGCACCACCTCGCGGACGCGGGTCGGCACGCCCTCGGCGAGGTCGCGGTCGACGTCGTCCACGGTCAGCCCGTGGCAGCCGCAGAGCGGCCCCGTGGGATCCTTCGGCCAGAACAGGCCCCAGGCGGCGGCCGTGGGGAGCGTCCGCTCGAGGAGGTCGAAGTAGGCGACGGGGCACGTGTCGCCGGGGCAGAAGTAGGCGGGCTCGGCGAGCGATTCCGCGGCGGCGGGCGCCGTGTGGGCGGCGAGCGTCTCGGCCGCCACCTGCGTCCCCTCGGCGCCGCAGGCCGGGCACCGCGGCGGCGCCGTCGAATCGGGTTCCTTGCAAAAGGCCTTGTTCATGCTGATGGAAAAGCCGCCTGCCAGGCTTCCCGGTATTCGCGAGTGACGCCCTGCCGCACGACCTCGTCCTGCAGCCTGGAAAAATCAATTTCCGCGCGATTCTCCCGCAGCAGCATCGCCGCATCGGCCCGGTCGATGATCCTGCCGGCCAGCAACTTGAGCACAACCAGATCGTCGGCCCGGACGACGCGGATCCCGAGCGAGCCGCTCGGCTCCGGCCAGGCGACAGCCCGTGCCACCGCCGCCCGTTGGAAGTCGCCGGCGGCGAGAAGCACGTCGAACTGAAACGGCAACAACGCCTCGGGCGGCCGAAAGGTGAACTGCACGATGCCCTGGCCGTCGATGACCCGCAGCGGCGGCACATGCCGCGGGGAGAACCCGGCGGCCGTCAGGGCCTCGACGAGCTCGGTGACACGGGAGTGATCGATGGCCACGAGCACGTCGGCGTCTCGCGTGTAGCGGGCGTGTCGCCACGCGGTCAGGGCGAGGCCGCCGACGACAGCCTTGGCCGCGTCGACCGCGGCGAGAGCCTGCCAGCCCGCCGCCAGCGTCGCGAACACGCCCTCACCCGCCATGGGAGCGTTCCGGCGGCCGTCGTCCCGCGAGCATCCGCACCTTCGCCGCGGTCGATTCGACTTCGCGCCAATCGAGCCATTCCTGGAAGGCCCGGCGGGCGAGGGCTTCCGTTCCGCAGCGTCGCCGGAAGCAGTCGAGGACGATGCGATCCCCCTCGTCCACCATCTGCGCCCACAGCCGTGCCCGGTCGATGGGCGGCAGATGCGCGATGCTCGGCGGCGCGAGGTCGGGAGGAGGGATCAACTGTGACTGCGTCATGTTTCCATGATACCCCGGGGTGGGAGCCGGCAGCCACCGCCGCACGTCGCCATCACCGCAGCCGCCTTGACCCGCCCGGGGAGCGGCGGGAGGATCGCGGCATGCAGGCCCACGACGATATCCGCATCGGCACGGTCGTGCCCGCCCACGAGCGGACGGCCGAGGTCATCGCGCAACTGCTGCCGCACGGGTTCGAGACGTTCCAGATCTCGTTCGGCGTCCGCGTCGGCGACTTCGACGTGGCCGGCCTGGCCGCGGCTGTCCGCCGCGTGCTCGACGCCTTCGTGCCGGGGCCGCACGACCTGCCCCGGCGGGTGAGCGCGATCGGCGTGTACGGCAATCCACTCACGAGCCCCGAGACCGTGGCCGATTGGGAGCGGCTCGTCGAATCGGCGGCGCTCTTCGGCTGCGACGTCGTGGCCGGCTTCGCGGGGCGGATTCCGGGGCGGCCGGTGCCGGAGTCGTTCGGTCCCTTCGCCGCCGTGTTCGGGCCGCTCGCACGGCGGGCCGAGGACCATAGTGTTCGGCTGGCCTTCGAGAACTGCGAGAAGCGCGGCACCTGGGAGAGCGGCGACTGGAACATCGCCCACGCGCCGCGGGCCTGGGACGCGATGTTCGCCGCCGTCGAGAGCCCGGCGATCGGCCTCGAATGGGAGCCCTGCCACCAGATCGTGAGTTTCGCCGACCCGCTGCCGCAGCTCGCGAGCTACGCCCACCGCATCTGGCACATCCACGGCAAGGATGCCCAGGTGGATTGGAACGTAGTCCGCGGCAACGGCATCCGCGGCGGCGTGCCCTACATCCAACACCGCACGCCGGGCTTCGGCGCGACCAATTGGACCGACCTGATCTCGACGCTCCGCCAGTGCGGCTGGCGGGGCAGCATCGACATCGAGGGCTTCCACGATCCGGTGTATCGCGACGCGCTGGAGACGACCGGCCAGGTGGCCTCGCTCGACCACCTGAAGCGGTGCCGCGGCGGGGCGTTCGTGCCGAACCCCTGGTAAGGCCGCCCGTCGGCGGGCCGGGCCGTGTCCCCGGCAGCGGATTGTCGTGGCTTTCCCTCCTCGCCGCGATCGCTACCCTATGGGTCGTCGCCGGCAGGGCGGCAAGGCACGGGGACGGCAGGATGCATCCGCAGATCATCGTCTGGTCGATCGTCTCGGCGCTGGCCGGGTTCCTCTTCGGCTTCGACACCGTCGTCATCTCCGGCGCCGAGAAGACGATCCAGGAGTTGTGGGGGCTCTCGCCGCAGGCCCACGGCGTCGCCATGGCCTCGGCGCTCTACGGCACCGTGGTCGGGGCGATGCTCGGCGGCTGGCCCACCGATCGGCTCGGCCGCCGGCCCACGCTGATCTTGGTCGGCGTGCTGTACTTCGTGTCGGCGGTGTGGAGCGGGCTGGCGACCGGCTTTTGGACGTTCTTTGTCGCGCGGTTCATCGGCGGCCTCGGCGTCGGCATCTCGACGGTCGCGGCGCCGCTCTACATCTCGGAGATCTCGCCGCCGAACGCCCGCGGCCGGCTGGCCGGGCTCTTCCAGTTCAACATCGTGTTCGGGATCCTCGCCGCCTTCCTGTCGAACTGGCTGCTGGAGGGCTGGCCGGACGACTGGCGATGGATGCTCGGGGCGGAGGCGCCGCCGGCGCTGGCCTACACGCTCGCCTGCCTGGCGATTCCCGAGAGCCCCCGCTGGCTGCTCCTGCAGGGTGGCGCGGAGAACCGCCGCCGGGCCCTCGACGTGCTCGGGCGGATGGATCCAGAGGCGCCGCCGGCGGACCTCGAGGCCGCCGCCGCGCGGATCGTCGCGGCCTCGCAGCCGGAGGCCGCGGCTGAGAGCGGGCCCCGCGGCCTCGGGCGGCCGCTGCTCCTGGCATTCCTGATCGCGCTGTTCAACCAGCTCTCGGGGATCAACGCCGTGCTCTACTTCGCGCCGCGGATCTTCGAGATGGCGGGGCTGGGCGAGAAGGCGGCGCTCCTGCAGTCGATCGGGATCGGGATCACGATGATCGTGTTCACGTTCGTCGGCCTGTGGCTCATCGACCGGCTCGGCCGCCGCACGCTGCTGGTGATCGGCTCCCTGGGCTACATCCTGTCGCTGGGCCTGTGCGCCTGGGCCTTCGCCACGGGAAACACGGGCATCGTGCCCGCCTGCATCTTCGCCTTCATCGCGGCCCACTCCATGGGCCAGGGAGCCGTGATCTGGGTGTTCATCGCCGAGATCTTCCCCGACCGGTTCCGGGCCACGGGCCAGGCGGTCGGCAGCGCCACCCACTGGATCATGGCCGCCCTGCTGACGACCGTCTTCCCGGCGGTGGTGGTGCACTTCGCCCCGAGCAGCGTGTTCGGCTTCTTTTGCGGGATGATGGTGCTGCAGCTCGCGTGGGTGCTGCTGATGGTGCCCGAGACGAAGGGCGTGCCGCTCGAGGAGATCGCCCGGCGGATGCGGGCCTGACGGCTAGGGCGCACCCGACTTACGTGTGTCGCCGGCTCGGGGGCGGCAAAAGTCGCCGCTTTGCGGTCCTGCGGATTGTCGCTGATGGCCGAAGCGGCCATAGGCTCCTCGAGCGTTCGCCGACCCCCTCGCCTACCCCGCTTGATTTACCCGGGCATCGTT
>JBJTHX010000276.1:0-4273 GCA_046094745.1 Planctomycetia bacterium | reverse complement strand
GCAGCGGCGGCCCGCGTGTACGTGGAACTGATCCGCGGCACGCCGCTGCTCGTGCAACTGCTCATCGGCTTCTACGTGGTGGCCAGCGCCGTGGGCCTCGAGAACCGGCATGTGGCCGGCGTGCTCATCCTGGCCCTCTTCGCCGGGGCCTACATGGCCGAGATCTTCCGCGGCGGCCTCGACGCGATCCCGCGGGCCCAGATCGACAGCGGCCGGGCGATCGGCCTCTCCCCCGGGCAGATCCTCCGGCTCGTGGTGCTGCCGCAGGCCGTCCGCATCGTGCTGCCGGCCGTGGCCGGTCAGCTCGTCTCGCTCGTGAAGGACTCGTCGCTGCTCTCCGTGATCGCGATCTCGGAGTTCACGCTCGCCGCCCAGGAGGTCAACTCGTTCACCTACTCCGCGCTCGAGAGCTACCTGCCGCTGGCCGCGGGCTACCTCGCCCTCACGCTGCCGCTCTCGGCGCTCGCGCGGACGCTCGAGCGGCGGTTTCGCTACGAGGCCGCATGAACCTGGAGATTGCGGGGCTCGTGCAGCGGTTTCCCGCCCCGGGGCGGCCCGGCGGCACCGTGACCGTGCTCGACGGCCTCGACCTGCGGACGGGCGACATCGGGGCGCTCGTGCTCGTGGGCCCCTCGGGAGGCGGCAAGTCGACGCTCCTGCGGATCCTCGCCGGGCTCGACGTGCCGGCCGCGGGAAGCGTCGCCTTCGACGGCGTGCCGCTGCCGCGGGCCGAGGCGGCCCTACGTGGTTACCGCCGGACGGTGGGCACGGTTTTCCAGGCATACAACCTCTTTCCCCACCTCACGGCCATGGAAAACCTCCTCCTGCCGCTCGTGCACGTCCATGGGCTCTCGCGCGGTCAGGCGATCGAGCGGGTCCGCGAACCGCTGGAGCGGTTCCACCTCGCCGCCCACGCCCACAAGCGGCCCGCCGAACTCTCCGGCGGCCAGAAGCAGCGGATCGCGATCCTGCGGGCGCTGGTCGTGCAGCCCCGCCGGCTGCTCCTCGACGAGCCGACCTCCGCACTCGACCCCGAGATGAAGGCCGAGGTGCTGGAGATGATCGGTGAATTGCGGTCCGCGGGCACCGAGTTCATCCTCGTGACCCACGAGATGGGCTTCGCCCGCCGGGCCGCCGACGAGATCGCGTTGGTCGCCGACGGCCGGATCGCGTTTGTCGGCACGCCTGACGCCTTCTTCTCTCCCGCCGCCGACCCGCAGGTCCGCGGCTTTCTCGCCCGGACGCTCGCCGTATGACCGCGACGGCCTTCGACCCGCAGGGCGACACGAGCCTCCACTCGCTCCTCGGCAGCCTCGTGGCCGACGCCGTGGCGATGCCGGTCCACTGGTACTACGACCGCGCCGCCCTCGACCGCGACTATCCAGCCCTCGCCGACCCGGCCGCCCCGCCCGGCTACCGGGCGCCACGGAACCCGCATCCCGACAGCATCCTCTGGCGGTCGCACTACGACTCGCCCGGCCCCAAGGGCGACATCCTCCGCGAGCAGGCCCGCTTCTGGGGCCAGCGCGGCGTCCACTACCACCAGTTCCTGGCGGCCGGGGAGAACACGCTCAACTTTCGCCTCGCCGCCGCCCTCTTCGCCCTCCTCCGCCGCACCCGCGACTACGACCCCGAGCGCTGGCTCGAGGACTACGTCGCCTTCATGCTCGAGCCCGGCCGGCACCGCGACACCTACGTCGAGGAGTATCACCGCCATTTCTTCACGAACCTCGCCGCGGGCCGCAAGCCGATCAACTGCGGGGTCCGCGACGTGCACATCGGCGGCCTCGCCCAGGTGCCGGCGATCGTGGCCGCGCTCGGCCCCCGGCATCCCGACCTGCGGCGGATCGTCCGCCTGCACGTCGCGCTCACGCACAAGGACGACGAGGTCCTCGCCGCGGCCGATGCGTTCACGCGGATCCTCGTCCGCACGACCCGCGACGACCACCCCGCCGCCGACCGCGACCTGCGCACCGCGATCCTGGAGGAGGCCGCCGACTGGGTCTCGACGGCGAAACTCCGCGACTGGGATGCCCGCGCCGCCGCCGGGCCGCCGCCCTGCCCGGACCGGGCCGTGGTCGGCGGGGTCGTGAGCCCGGCCTGCTATGTCGAGGAGGCGTTTCCGGCGGCGCTGTTCCTGGCCTGGCGGCACGCGGGCGACTTCGCGGCCGGCGTCCGGGCCAACGCGCTGTGCGGCGGCGACAACTGCCACCGGGGCGCGGTCGTGGGCGGCCTGCTCGCGGCCCGGGCGCCGATCCCGCACCCGCTCCTCGCCGGGCTCGCCGCGGCGGCCGCGGTCGCGGACGCCGCCGCGCGATGACGCCCGGCCGGCTTTCAAGGCCGGCGGTCCTCCGCGTATTCTCTCCGGCCACCGTCCGCGGCATTCCCCGACCGGATGCCTGCGGCCGGGGCCACGGCGGGGCGGCAGCATGGGCATCGTGTACCGGCACCGCGTCCTCGGCATGCTGTTCCTGCTCGCCGTGGTCACGTACGTCGACCGCGTCTGCATCGCCGTGGCGGGCACGACGATGCAGCAGGACCTGGGCCTGTCGCCCCGGCAGTGGGGCTGGGTGCTCGGCGCGTTCGCCCTCTCCTACGCCCTGTTCGAAATTCCCTCCGGGGCGCTCGGCGACCGGCTCGGCCCCCGGCGGGTGCTGACGCGGATCGTCGTCTGGTGGTCGGCGTTCACCGCGCTGACGGGCCTGGCATCCGGCTTCTGGCCGCTGGTGGCGACGCGGTTCTGCTTCGGCGCCGGCGAGGCCGGCGCCTTCCCGAACGCCACGGCCACGGTCAACCGCTGGTTTCCGCCGCAGGAGCGAGCGGCCGCCCAGGGCGTCGTCTGGATGGCCAGCCGGTTCGGGGCCGCGATCTCGCCCGTGCTGGTGGTGCCGCTGCAGGCGGCGTTGGGATGGCGGACCACGTTCGTGGCCTTCGGCTTCGCGGGCATCCTCTGGGCGGCCTGGTGGTATGCCTGGTTTCGCGACGACCCGCGGGAGAAGCGTGGGGTGACACCCGCGGAACTCGCGGCGATCGGCGCCGACGGCGGCGGCCATCACGGCATGCCGTGGCGCGCCGTCGTCCTCCAGTCGAACGTCGGCTGGATCATGCTCATGTACTTCCTCTACTGCTGGACGACCTTCTTCTACCTCAGCTGGCTGCACACCTTCCTGGAAAAGGGGCGGGGCTTCAGCAGGCAGGACCTCGTCGCCTGGTCGTGGCTGCCGTTCGCGCTCGGCGGTGCCGCCAACCTGCTCGGCGGCCTCGTCAGCGACCGGCTTGCCCGCCGCATCGGGCTCCGCTGGGGGCGGCGCTGGGTCGGGTTCCTGGGACTCTGCTGCTCGGCGATCTTCACCGGGGCCACGCTCTGCACCTCCGACAAGCTCCTGACGGTGGTCTATCTGGCGGTCGGTTTCGCCGGCGCGGACTTCATGCTCCCGGTGGCCTGGGCGGCCTGCCTCGACGTCGGCGGCCGGCATGCGGGCACCGTGAGCGGCGCCATGAACATGGCCGGACAGGCGGCCTCGTTCCTGTCGTCGGTGGCCTTCGGCTACATCGTGACCATGCGCGGCGACGACTGGGACGCGCCGCTCGTGCCGATGACGGTGACGGCCGGCCTCGCGGCCCTCTGCTGGCTGAAGATCGACGCCGGCCGGCGGCTGGTCGTCGATGCCGACGGACCCCACCGGCCGCTGGCGAACCCCGCCCGCGATGCTACGATCTGATGTTCGGCGACGCAGCGACCCCCGCGGCTCGCCGTCCCGCACCGGGGCCATGCATGCGATCCACCGCCACCCGCCCGGTTTCGACCGCCGCGCGGTTCGCCGAACTCTCCACTCCCGTCTCCCCGACGCGGACGATCCTGCTCACGGCCGACCCTGCCGCCGCCGATCCGGTGGCCGCGAAGCGGGCCGAGTTGCGCCGCTACTTCCATCAGACCTGCGAGATCTACGACCGCCTGTTCGCGCTCATCCGCGACGACGCCTCCTACTACGAGCGGCACGAGGCCCTCCGCCACCCGCTGATCTTCTACTTCGGCCATCCGGCGGTGTTCTACGTCAACAAGCTCACGGCCGGCCGCTACACTCCCGGCCGGCTCGATGCCCGGCTCGAGGCCATGCTGGCCGTGGGCGTCGACGAGATGTCGTGGGACGACCTCAACACCGCCCACTACGACTGGCCCTCGGTGGGCAGGAGCACGTTCTCGCCGGTCCGGGCCGCGAGCCACGCGCAGTACGCCTGGGCCTCCAGGCAGTTGACCTCGACCGGCCAGTCG
>JBJTHX010000275.1:0-14407 GCA_046094745.1 Planctomycetia bacterium | reverse complement strand
CTTCGGTGGCGTTTTTCTGGCGTCGGCGCAGACCGCGTCCCAGTCGGCCGTTCCCGGGGCTTCGAAGCCTCGCGTCCGACGCCGGTCAGAGGCTGTGGATGTCGATCACGGGCAGCTCGTCGGGCGAGCCGATGCCCGGCTGTCGCGGGCCGTGTTCGACGTGATCGTGCCCTGTCTCCAGAAGCGGACGCTGCGCGACCGCTCCCGGATGGATCCCGCCTTCATGCTCGCGCAGATGGAGGCCTACGGCCCGCTCGACTGGGCCCATCCGCACTCCCACGGCATCTACTGGTCGGAGCGCGGCCTGGCGCTCGCGCGTGAGTCGCCGCACCGCGGCCGGATCAACGAGCTGACCGTCGTGAAGACGCGGCTGGGCAATCTCCAGCAGTTGATGCGGTCGGGCAGGGTCGAGTTCGATTCCCTGGCCGACCGGATCGACCTGCTCCCCGACCCGCGGTTCATCGAGGGCTACGAGCGTGGCATGCAGGCGGCCGTGCAGCAGGCGGAGTCGGCGGAAGGGCTGTCGGCCGCCGAGTTCGGCCGGGCCACCGTCGCCGACCTGCTCCGCGGCTACGAGTCGTTCCTCCAACAGGCCACGGTCTTCGCCTACCTCTACGGGGACGAGGAGGTCGCGGCCGGCTGTTACGAGAAGCTCCAGGCACTGGCGGCCGGCGATGACCGGGGCGACGACCCGCTGTACCGCGGCGGCCTGCAGGAGTTCCTGGCGCGGCGGATGGGGAAGGTCATGGAGATCGACGTCTCCAACACGCGACAGTTCCTCGACGCGATGGTGCAGCGGGGGGTGCTCGACGGCCTGGCCAAGGGCCGCCTCGACACGTTCAACCGGTTCCTCGGCCTGGCCCTCCGCGTCTACGACCTGCGGTTCTCGGCCTCGGATCCGCAGGCCAGGCGCGTCGGCAAGGAAGTGCCGTTGCCTCCCTTTCCCGAACTCGTCGACGCATCGTTCACGAGCCTTCTCCGGCAGGATTCGCTGCCGCTGTTGGAGCGGGCGCGAATCTGAGCGTGGGCCCCGGAGGCCGTGAAGCGGCGGACCTGGGAACGGCTGGCGGAGCCGCTCGCCGCCGCCTGCGCCGCGGCGGACTTCGACTTCGCCCGGGCCTTCCCGGCCCGGCCGGGCGCCGATGACGCAGCCCCACCGCCCGACGACACGTCCGATGCGGCCGACGACTCCGACGCCGCTGCCCCGAGTGGCGCGGCCGGCGGCCGCTGACCTGCCGCGGTTCCTATACTTGGTCGCTCGGGCCCGTAGCTCAGTGGTCAGAGCAGGGGACTCATAATCCCTTGGTCGTGTGTTCGAATCACACCGGGCCTACTTCTATTTTGTTCCGTAACTTTCTATGCGGATTGCTTCACGGGGGTGCAGTCCCGGTACCGCGGTTTCGCTGACAAGCCCTGGGGCACGGTTTGGGCAGGAGAGCAAGGCCGAGGCCGCCTCGCTCACGTCAGTCGCCGAGCCTGTCGACGCCATCCATACACGATCGCCTTGGGGTCGATGATGGGACTCTATGAGGCCAGGCTGTCATGACGCATAATCCCTCGATCGCGTGTTCGATTTACGCCGGGACGCGTGGCTTTCGTTCCCCTTCGAGCCCGGATGCAGTCTTGTCGACGAGGAGCAGCATGGCAGAGGCCGACGCCGACTTGTTCGCCTTCATCAGAGAACACCTCTACGTCGCGGCCGTGTGCGACATCCTCGACGGCCTCGGCCTCCGCAACCAGGCCATGCATCAGCGGATCCGTCCGCTGCTTCCCGACATGAAGCGGTGCGGCTTCGTCGGCCGCGCCCGTACGGTCCGCTGGATGGAGACGGACTACGTGGTCGAGGAGGATCCTTACGGGCTCGAGATCGACTTCATGGATTCGCTCCGGCAGGGTGACGTGGCCGTGCACTCAACCGACGCCGGCGGGACGAACGCCCCGTGGGGTGAGCTGATGTCGACGATTGCGAAGCGCAACGGCGCCGCCGGCTGCGTCGTCGACAGCCAGATCCGTGACTGCGTGCGGATCGTCGAGATGGGCTTCCCGGTCTACTACGCGGGCATCCGTCCGCTCGACTCCCTCGGCCGGGCCCGGGTCATGGCCTACGACGTGCCGGTCTCCTGCGGCGGTGTGCTCGTACAGCCCGGCGACGTCGTCTTCGCCGACTTCGACGGCGTGGTGGTCGTGCCGCGGAACGTCGAAGCGGAGGTCTTCGCCGCGGCCCGCGACAAGGCCGGAAAGGAGACCGCCTCCCGCAAGGAACTGCTCTCCGGCAGGACGCTGCGGCAGGTGTACGACAAGTACCGCGTGCTTTGAAGCGGCGCCAAGGCCGCCATCCCTGGCCGCGCGTCGATCAGGCGGCGGCCGCCAGCCGCCGCCCGGGGCACCAGCCGAGCAGGTCGACGAGTCGACGCTCGTCCGGCGCGAAGTGTGCGGCCAGGAGGGCAGCCGCATCCGCTGGCGGCGTGTCGCCGTCGCCCCCCGCATTATGGGCCTCGACGGCGGCCGGTTCCCAGGGATCGAGCCCGAGGAAGTCGAGCACGCGGGAGAGCGTTCGCCGTGGGTCGGCGTACACGTCGCCGGCGTCGAGCACGAGCATCTGCGTCGCCGGGAAGTGCTCCCGCCAGCGGACCAACTGCTCCGCGTAGCGGCCCCGGCCGGCGTAGGAGTAGTACTGGTGCAGGCCGCTCACGTAGGCGGAGTCGGCCCGCATCCGCTCCTCCTCGCCGGCGAGCCGCTCCTCCTCGGCACGCACCGCCGCCAGGAAGTCGAGCGGTTCGCGGCCGTCCCGGCGGTTCTTGCGATAGTGGGAATAGGCCCGGGCGATCGGGTCGCGGAGCAGGAACACGAGTTTCGCGTCGGGGACGAGCGCCCGCAGGCGGGCCGGCACCCGCGGCTCGAACATGTAGTAGGGACTCGCCTCCAGCCCCACCGCCCCGGGCCGCATGGCGAACTGCCTCCGGTACCAGTCGGGCCCGCGGTCGAAATGGAGGTCGAAGTAGTGGACCTCCTTCACGAGCGATGGGGCGATCTGTGGGTGCCCCTCGAGGTAGCGAAAGAGCGACGTCGTGCCGCCGCGCATCGCGCCCGGGATGATCACCGTGGGCAGCGGCGGCTGGCCGCGGCCCAGCCGCGTTGCCGCCGCACCGCAGAGAGCCCTGAGCAAGCGGCGCGGCGAGCGACGGGAGCGGCGCACGCTGCCCAGGATGCGCTCCGCCTCGACCTTGAGATCCCGCGTCGCAGCCATGTCCTCGACCTCGTAAGGGGGGGAGTATCCGCGTCGTCAGGCTGTCGCGTCGAGAGCGAAGCCGGCGGTTTCGTGACCGGGCACGGAGCGGTAAGCGGGCCGCGGCGGCCCAGGTTCCCCAAACCGCCCCCGCCGATCAGCCGCGGCGGGCCGCGAGCGCCGCTGCGATGGCGGCGGGCCGCCGGCCGCCTCCCAGCGTGTGGACCGCCCCGGCGAGGTGGTAGCCGAGGGAACGGCCGGGGCGGCTGCGGTTCATGCCCGGAATTCGGCGATCCACCAGCGTGCGGCCGACGAACCGTTCCAGCCTGCGGAACTCCTCGTCGCCCTCCATCAGCCGGGTGTAGTGGAGCACGATGGCGGGCACACTGGCCCGCTCGAGAATGCCGAGGATGGCCGCGTTGTACTCGCACCAGGTCCCGAGAAAGCTCTGCAGCACGTTGAGCTTCTTGAGCGGACTGCGGGCCGCCGACCAGTAATGGGCCCAGCCCTCCTCGGGCAGCCGGTAGACGACGATCAACCGGTGCTCGGGCAGCACGGGGGCCCAGGCGTCGTAGGTCAGGCAGGTGCGGGGATCCTTGAACCCCCAGTCCCGGTGCCGCCCCCCGATGTCGGCGACCACCTGCCGCATCCGGCCGACGAGATCCGCGGAGGCCGTCAGCCCGTGGCGGGCGGAGACCTGGAGGCTGTAGGCGCCGGCCGACCCGAGCATCTCGTGGTTGAGTTGCTTGGTCGATTCCCGCTCCCATTTGTTGCCATCGTCGTAGCCCCGGGAGTCGTCCACCGCGTCCATCATGTCGATGCCCGAATGATGGAGCGTCTCCGCGACCAGCGTGGTGCCCGACTTGTGCATCCCGAGAACGACGTCGATCATGCCGCGACGCCTCCCCGCAGGCCGGCCGCGCGGCCGCCGGCCACCACCTCCCGGTAGAGGTCGATGTAGCGGTCGGCCACGGCGGACCAATCGTAGGCGACGACCGCGCGGGTCGCGGCCGCCGCACAGGCCGTCCGCAGCGCGGGGCCCTCGACCAGCCGCTGCATCGCCGCGGCGAGCGCGGGCGGTGCTTCGGGCTCACACAACAGACCGGTGACGCCGTGGCGGACCAATTCGCCGTTGCCGCCGACGTCGGTGGCGACGACGGGCCGCCCCGCCGCCATGGCCTCGAGGATCACGTTGGCGAAGGGCTCCCGCCGGGATGGGCAGACGAAGAACTCGGCCGATCGGTAGAGGCCCACCTTCTGCTCCCCCACGACCGGCCCCAGTAACACGACCTGCGGGCCGACTCCCAGTGCATCCGCCAGGCCGCGGAGCCGGTCGCGCTCCGGACCGTCGCCGGCGATGAGCAGGTCAGGGCGTCCGGGCGGCAGCGACGCGTAGCCGCGGATGAGCAGGGCGAAACCCTTGTGCGGGACGAGGCCGCCGAGCCCGAGGATGTAGGGCCGCGGATGCGCAGCGAACGCCGCCGTCCGGAAGGCGGCCACCTCGACGCCATTGTTGATCACGTGGATGCGACCCGGATCGACCCCCGCGTCCGCGATGACGTCCTTCAGGTAGTCGCCCTGCGCGATCACCGCCGCGGCCAGGGTGATTGCCCGCCGCATCCGCCGGTCCAGGCGGGCAACGCTGCGGATGGCGTCGTCGGGGAGGATGTCGCTGCCGTGCGGCCGGACCACGAAGGACACGCCGGTGAGCCGCTGGAACGTCGCTGCGACGTGCGCCTGCGGGTAGGCGGCGTGGCAATGGACGAGATCGAACCGGTGCCTGCGGTGCAACAGCAGGAGCCGCGGCAGGACGAGTCGTGTGCCCAGCCGCTTCGAGACCTGCCGGCGGTGGCGGTGCATCGGGTAGCCGAGGGACCGGTCGTCACCCGCCGACCGGGCGGGCGGCGCGACGACGATCGGCCGGTGCCCCAGCGCCATCAGCCGCCGGGCGAGGCAGTCGAGCACGGTCTGCGCACCCCCGATGCCCGGCGGCGCCACGTCCGTGTAGAGGCAGACCGAGAGCGTCCGTGGATCCCTGCTCATGCCGCCGCCCGACCTGCCGAGACCTGCCAGCCGCGATACCAGTCGACGAATCGGCCGAGGCCATCCTCGAGCGGGGTCCGCGGGGCGAAGCCGAAATCCCGGGCCAGCGCCGTCACGTCCGCGAACGTCGCCTCGCCGTCTCCCGGCGGCCGCGGCCGCATCACCCGCGCCGCCCGGCGGCCGCAGAGTCGTTCGAGCGTCTCGAGCAGCACGGCGACCGTCACCGGTGGGTGGTTGCCGATGTTGTAGATCCGCCACGGGGCGGTGGTGCCGTCGGTCGCGGCGGCGGCCGGCGGCCGGCGGACCATGCGGACGATCGCCTCGACGACGTCGTCGACATAGGTGAAGTCCCGGCGCAACAGGCCCTCGCCGTACACCTCGATCGGCGTCCCGGCGAGGATCGACTCCGTGAACTTCCAGTAGGCCATTTCGGGCCGGCCCCACGGGCCGTAGACGGTGAAGAACCGCAGGCCCGTGCAGGGCAGGCCAAAGAGGTGGCTGTAGGAATGGGCCATCAACTCGTTCGCCTTCTTCGTGGCGGCGTACAGGCTGACCGGGCAGTCGACGGGATCGGTCTCGGCGAAGGGCGTCTTGGTGTTGGCGCCGTAGACGCTGCTGGAACTGGCGTAGACGAGGTGCGGCGTGCCTGCATGCCGGCAGGCCTCGAGGACGTTCGCGAAGCCGACGAGGTTCGCGTCGACGTAGGCCTGCGGCCGCTCCAGCGACCACCGGACGCCCGCCTGGGCCGCCAGGTTGATCACGCACTCGGCCGCCGTGTCGCGGACGAGCGCCGTGATCCCGCGGGCATCGGTGAGGTCGCCGGGGACGAAGCGCCAGCCCGGCAGGCCTGCGAGTTGGGCGAGCCGGTCGTGCTTCAGCCGGGGCGTGTAGTAGTCGTTGAGGTTGTCGAGGCCGACGACCTCCTCGCCGGCGGCCAACAGGCGGCGGCAGACGTGATGGCCGATGAAGCCGGCGGCTCCCGTCACGAAGATCATGCAGGGGTTGCTCCCGTTGCGTCCCGCGCCCGGCCATCCGTGGGCCGAGGGGGGCGGGATTGTCACGATTCGCCGCGGCCGACACCAGACTGATGCCGGCCGCCGTGGGCCCGCCCGTTCGCCGGCGCCCGCGCATCCCGGCCGAATCCGCCCTTGGCCGGGGCCGGCAGGCAGCCTACCTTTCCTCTCCTGCCGCCGCGCGGGTCCCGCCCGCCTCGCACCGCAGGAGCATCCTTGGCCACCAGCAGCCAGTCGGCCGACGCCGTCCGCCCCTTCGACGTGATCACCGTCCCCGACTTCTCGATGGGGTCGAGCAGCGTCTTCGAAGCCCGCACGCTCGTGTTCCTCGCCACCTGGCTCGAGCATGCGGGCCAGTCCATCCAGTTTCCGCTGCACCTGGCCTGCATCGGCGAGCCGCCGCCGCGGATTCGCCGCCTCGCGGAGCAGTGCCGGGCGAGCGTCACGGTGCACGAGCCCCTGGCCCTGCGCCGCAATCACCACGTCGGCAACAAGTTCCGCGGCCTCGAGGTCGAGCCGCGGACCGATCGCTTCCTGCTGCTCGACGTGGACGTGGCGATCCTCTCCGACCTCGCGCCGCTGTCGCGGCTGGGCGACTGCGTCGCGGCCTGCCCCGACGACGCCCCCAACCTCACCCTGGCCGACTGGCGGCGGATCTACGACGGCCTGGGACTGCCGCTGCCGGCGATGATCACGCCCTTGGTCCGCGAGCTCGACCTGCCGCGGCGGCCACGGCGAATGATGGGCTACGAGGCGGGCGACGGGCAGCTCGACGCGATGATCCCCTACTACAACGGCGGCGTCGTCTTCGCCCCCTGGGCCTGCGGCCTGCGGCCGCTGTGGGAGCAGAACATCGTCCGCGTCGCCGACCTGTTCGACGAGGCGGACGGATTTCGCAAGTGGATCCACGCCAGCGACCAGGCGGCGCTGGCCGTGTCGCTCGCGATGCTCCAGCGGGACGGCTGGGCGGTCGCCCGCCTGCCCGACATCTACAACGCCCGGTGGCAGCACCTCTACGCGGACCGGCCGCCGCTCGACGAGATCGCCGTCCTGCACTGTTGCTGGAACTTCCTCGACTCGATCGGCGGCGATCCCGTGACGCCCGCGACCCTGACGGCCGCCCTGCACCGCTTCTTCCACGTCAAGGTCGAACACCGCTTCCAGAAGCTCGTGTTCGGCGACTTCCTACGGCTGCGGCCCCTGCGGGCGACGGCCCGCTGGCGGCAGGGCCGGCGAAACGCCGCCGAGGCCTGCGACCGGATCGACCGTGCCTGCCGCAAGCACTTCGGAAGCGATGCCCCGGCGATCGTGGCGGCGACGCTCGCGGGCCGCGGCTGACCTCGCCCTTGGGCCCGGCCCCGGACTCGACGATCCCCGCCTGCACCACAGTCGCCGGAAACCGTCGTTCCCCGGCGCTGGTCCGAGTGGCTACAACCAGCCGCACCGCGGTCCCGTGGGCTTCCGCCCACTGGGCCCACGAGTCCGCCCCCAGCGTGACCCCCGGGCTGCGACATGCCGCGACGCGTCGTCTTCATCGCCAGCCTCGGCCACTCCGGCTCCACGCTGCTCGACCTGATCCTCGGCAGCCACCCAGCCGTCGTCGGGCTCGGCGAGGTCGGCCGGTCGGCGGCGCCCGCCGGTGACGGGCCGCCGGGTGAACCGCAGGTCTGCTCGTGTGGCCGTCCCGCCGCCGCGTGTGACTTCTGGGGCACGGTGCTGCCGCGGCTCGCCGCCGAACCATCCGCCTCGGACCGCCGGCGGTATGAGGTCGTGCTCGACGCCTGTGGCGAGATCTTCGGGCCCGACAGGATTCCGGTCGACTCGTCCAAGTACCTCCACTGGCTTGGCTGCCTGGCGGGGCTCGACAGCCTCGACCTGCGGGTGCTGTTCCTGGTGCGTGACGTGCGGTCCTTCGCGATCTCCGCGATCGACAACGTCGACCGCAAGCGGGCGACGGGCAGGGACTACCGGGGAACCGGTGCCTTCGCGGCCTTCCGCCGCTGGCACGCCGAGAACCGGAAGACCGCCCGCTTCATCGCCGACAGCGGGCTGCCGTGTCTGCGGATCGGCTACGAGGAACTCTGCCTCGCCCCCGAGCGGATCGTGCCGCGGATCTGCCGCTTTCTCGACCTTCCCCACGAGCCGGGGATGCTCGATTTCGCACGGTCCTCGAGCCATGTGCTCCGCGGGAATCGCATGCGGCACGACGGCGCCCGCCGCGCGATGTCCTACGATCCCCGGTGGTTGGTGCGCCGGGAATGGATGTGGCCCGCCCTGCTCTGCCCACGGATCATGCGGTTCAATCGCGAGCAGGTCTATTCCAACGGCCTGATCGAGGACTGGGAACGCTGAGGCCGCAGACGGACCAACGCCCGACGCCGATCAGGCGGCGCGGCTCTTCCCGTCGCCCCCGGCCACCTGCCGGTCGTGATCGATGAGCAGCCGAAAGCCCGGCCAAAGGAACCGGGCCTGGGGGAAGCGGTCCGTGATCGCGGCATACGTCTCCCGGTAGAAGACGGCGACTTCCCGGGCGAGTTCGGGCGGCGGCCGCAACCGCGATGGCGCGGACAAGACCCGCCGCTCCCCGAATGTCGGGTCGGCGGGGATACCCAGGAACCCGCTGAGGCGTTCGATCTCCCGCGGCGTGAACATTTCCTCGTACAGGGCCACGTGCACGTCCGCGGCGTTGATGCCGCTGGCCTCGATGTTCGCGAGCACCTTCTCGTACCGCGTCCGCACCTGATAGTTCGGGTGCCGGAAGTGTTTGCGCAGGAGCGCGACCGATGCCTCGTCCCCGCGGGCGGGATCGGACCGCCTGGCCCGCATCCGTGCCGCACTCCAGCACCGCTCCACGGGATCACGCATCAGGAAGACCACCTTCACGTGGACGCCCCGCGCGGCGAAACCCGCGACGACGTCCTGCACGACCGTGGGAGTCAGTCGCACGTAGGAGGGCGAGATGTCGCCGGTCAACGTCGTGCCGCCGTGCAGGAGGCCGCTGAAGTAGCGGAAGTAGAGGCTCGGCCAGCGACGAAAAGCCACCCGACGGATGCCGTTGCGGTCGAAGAGAACCCGCGGCGTCAGTTGCAGGCGTGCCGTCTTCGTACCGGAGCGGCCATCCCAGACCTTGTATTCCTTGGTGAACCCCATGTCCGCCGCCGCGGCGGCGGAGACGTACGCATGCAGCCAGGTCGTTCCCGACTTCTGCGTCCCCATGCCAAGGACGAACGTCTTTTCAGGCATCATCATCGCGTCGGCCCTCCCTCCACGCTGGCTGGTTCATCGGCCAGCGACACCGCGGGCCTCAAGTCGCCGCTCCCAGAAGCGCACGCGGCCTTGCGCCACCTGCCCGGCTTGCGGCACCTCACGCGGAACCAGCCAGGCTGGGGCGGCTATCCCGTGGTCGCGGGGTGTCCCATACTGCTGGCGGTCGCCCTGGACGGACGGCCACCGAGGACTCGTCATGGCCCTGAAGATCGCCTGCGTGGAGCAGCTCGCGGACGTGCTGGCGCACGCCTCCGCGTTTCTCTCCCGGGACGATGACCTGTTCGCGCGGCCGCGGATCGTCGTCCCCAACGCGGGCACGAAGGCCTGGCTGCACGACCGGCTGGCGCGGGAACTGGGCACGTCGGGCCCCGGCCGCGGCGACGGCATCGTGGCCAACATCGAGATCCTCTACCCGGGAGCGATCGCGTCGCTGCTCCAGCCACCCCCCGACCCGCGCAGGCCCGACGCGTGGTCGCTCGACCAGCTCACGTTCGCGGTGCTCGAGGTGATCACGAGCACGGATGCCGCCCACCTGGGCATCCCCTTCCCTGTGCACGAGGAACCGCTGCTCGCGGCCCGCCGCATCGCGGGGCTCTTCGACTCGTATCACGTCCGCCGGCCCGGGATGATCCTGGAGTGGGAACGCGGCAAGGGAAACCCGGTGCTCGCCCCGACGGCCAACGATGTCCAGCATGACGGTCACCCGGTGCCCGCGTCGCTCCGCGAGAGCGACCTGTGGCAGTTCAAGGTGTGGCGGGCCGTCCGCGCGCTTGTCGACGCGCCGTCGCCCCCCGCACGTCGGAGCGTCGCGCACCAGCCGAGCCGCGAACGGCTGCTCGTCGCGGGCCTCGAGGCGCTGGGACTGCCGCAGCTCGAATGCCTCGAGGCGCTCGGCGCGGTGTGCGAGGTCGAGGCCCTCTTCGTCCATCCCTCGCCGGGCCTGCGCGCCGCCTCGACGGCCGCGGGCCAGCAGCCCTTGCCCACAGACCTCCGTGACCGGCCGCTCCAGAAGCTGCGCGATCCGGCGCTTCCCTCGGAAGTCGACCCGCTCCTTCCCGTCTGGCTGTCGGCCGCCCGCGAACTCCAGGATCTGCTCGCGGCGCGGGCGACGCCAATCGCGGAACTGCTGCCGCCCGATCCGACCGACCGACCGGACTCGCTGCTCGTCCGCATGCAGCGCACGGTCGTCGCCGGTGGCCAGGCCGCCGCCACAGAACACGATCCCGCCACCGACCGGTCGATCGTGATCCACCGCTGCCACAGCCTCTCGCGGCAGGCGGAGGTCCTGCACGACGCCCTGCTCGACGCCTTCGCGAGCATTCCCGGCCTCCAGCCGCACGACGTAGCCATCGTGAGCCCGTGCCTCGAGCAGGCCGTCCCGCACCTCCAGGCGGTGTTCCAGCGCACGGTCGTCGGTTGTGACGGGCGGGGCGGCGCCCGGCCGATCACGATGCCGCTCGTCGTGGCTGATCGCGGCATCCGAGAGACCAACGAGGCCGCCGACCTGCTCGTGGCCCTGCTCGCGGTGCCGGCGTCACGAGCCTCGATCGACGACGTGCTCGCCGTGGCCGACCATCCGCTCGTGCGGACCGCCTTCGGCATCACCGACGCCACGGTGGCCGCGTGGGGGGATTTTCTCGCGCGGACGCGGGTGCGGTGGGGCCTCGATCCGGCCCACCGCGCCCGCCACGGCCTGGTGCTGGCCGACGACGCCGACGTCCACACCTGGAAGCTCGGCCTCGATCGCATGCTCCTGGGAGCGACCATGCCCGACGCCGCGCCGCGGGCCGAACTCGGCGGCGTCGTGCCGCTGGCAGACCTCGATCCGGTGGACCTGGTCGCGATCGCACGGCTCGGGCGGATCCTCGACGTCATTCGCACGCTCGATGCCTGCGTGGCCGTCCCGCGGCCCGTCGCCGAGTGGTGCGATGCGATCGAGCGGGCCCTCGTCGGCCTGTGCGGGGAGGAATGCCCGGAGCTCGGGGAACCGCTCGGCCATCTCTGCCGCCTCCGCGCGGCGGCGGCCGGCACCACGGCGGAGCAGGCGGCCGTACCCTTCGAGGACGTCCGCCGGCTCCTCGCCGCATGGCTCGAAGAGACGGCGGGCCGGCAGCCGCTGTTCACCGGCGCGATCACAGCCACGTCGCTGGTGCCGCTGCGGGGCGTACCCTTCAAGGTGATCTGCGTCGTCGGCTACGACGACGGCGCGGTGGGCACGGCCGAGGCCGACGGCGACGATCTCGTGTCGCGGCAGCAGCTCGTGGGCGACCTCGATCCCCGGGCCGACGAGCGCCGGGCCCTGCTCGACTGCCTGCTCGCGGCCGGAGAGCGGCTCGTGATCACCTGCAACGGCCGCAACGTGAAATCGAACAAGCGGGTGCCACTGGTGACGCCCCTGGCGGAGTTCGTCGACTTCGCGGTGCGACACGGCGTCACCCGCGCCAGGTTCGACGAGCCGAGCGGGATCGAGGTGGAGCATCCGCGACACCATCTCAGCCGGCGGAACTTCGCGCCGGGAGGCGTCTGGCCACGGGGCGTGTGGAGCCACGATCGGGTCGCGGCCGACGTCCTGCAGATGGTCGAAGGGGAGCCCGGCGATCCGTCGCGGCCGGCCGACCCCGATCCGGGCGGCAGCCCCGCTGCCGCGGCACCGGCGGCCTCGACCGCCCAGCCCGACGCGTCCGTCGAGTTGTCGCGGCTGGAGCGACTGGTGAAGGATCCGCTGAGCCTGTATCTCCAGGAGACGCTTGGCATCGACATCTGGCGGGACGACGAGGCCGACGTGCCCGCCACGCTGCCGACCACGCTCGACAGGAGGCAGGCGCGGGATCTGACCCTCGCGTTGCTGCACGAGCTCGTCGCCGATCCCGGTGTCACCGCCACGTGGGTGGAGGCACAGCAGCGGACCGGTGCCTTGCCCATCGGCCCCCACGCCCGCCGCCAGGTCGAGGAGATCATCGCCCTCGCCACGGGCCTGAAGACGGCCGCGGAGGCCGACGGCCTCGACCTCGCCGCGCTCACCGCGCGGAAGCTCGAGGATGCCGCACAGGTCGGCCAGCACCGCATCCTCGGGCCCCTCGGCGGCATCCATGCCGATCCCGCCCGGCTCGTGATCGTCCGTGCGGGCGAGGCGGGCCGGGACGAGTACGGTCGCCCCTTGCACGTCGCGGCGCTGCAATTGCTCGCCGCCCGGGCGGCCCGCATCGACGTCGAGGCGGCGATCGTCCTCGGCCGCCGCGACGGCTGGAGGATGGGCAAGACGACGAAGCCCGGTGCGCGTCAACCCGCCCCTCGTCCGCTCGAACCGTGGCAGGCGCGGGTCGTGAAACTGGAAGATCAGCTGATGCCGCAGGCAGCGGCGGCCGGCCGCCTCGACGACATCGCCCGCCTCGCGCTGGAGGCCGTGCGGGCGCCCCGCCCGGCGTTCGGAAAGGTGCTCTCCGCGGCCGCCGCCAACCGGGAGCGGGAGTTCGACGCGTTCGTGGCGGGCGACTTCTACGGCCGTTCGAGCGAGTGCGCGCTGTTCGGCGTCACCCCGACCTTCGCGGACGTGTTCGGGCGGGCTCCCGAGCGGCTGGCATGGCTCGACGCGTTCACGCGGCTGCTCGAGCCGACGTGGAACGCCCGCACCAGGGAGTATCGGCTCGCATGACCCTCCCCTTCGACATCACCGCCTTCCCGCTGCCCAACGGCACGCTCATCGAGGCCAGCGCCGGCACCGGGAAGACCCATGCCGTCGCGGCCTACGTGACCAAGGCCCTGGCGACCAACGAGGACCTGCGGATCGGCGAGATTCTCGTCACCACCTACACACGCACCGCGGCGGCGGAGCTCCGCGAGCGGATTCGCACGCGGCTCGTCGTCACCGCCCGCCTGCTGCGCGGCCAGGACCCGCCGGCCGGCTACAAACTGGACGAGCTCGACGCTGATCTGCTCGCCGAGGAGGCCGGCCGGGGCGACAAGGCCCGCCGCCTGGAGCGGGCGGCCGCGGAGTTCGACACCGCCACGATCGGCACGATCCACGCGGTCTGCGCCCGCGTGCTGCGGCTCGCCGGCGTGGAGGCGACGGAGACCGGCGACGAGGAACTCCGCCACCGGGTGCTCGACGAGGTGGTCAACGACGCCATCGTCACCGAGGCGATCGCGGGTCGGCAGTGGGAGGAGAAGCGGCTCCGCGACCTGGTGCAGCTCCGCATGGCCGACCCGTTCATCGAGACGACCTGCGATCCCGGGGAGTGCCCGGCGGAGATGCAAGGCCTGCTGGGGCACCTTCCCGAACTGATCACGACCTGCGCCGCGCGGGCCCGCCGCCGCATGCGGGCGAGCCCGAGTTTCGACGAACTGCTCGTCCGGGCCTGGGAAGAGGTCACGGACCAGCCGACCGACTCGCCGGCCGACCGGAGCCGGAAGACGGCCTTCGTCGCCACGCTCCACGACAAGTTCAAGCTCGCCATCGTCGACGAGGCGCAGGACACGAACCGCCTGCAGTGGGAGTTTTTCCACGCGGTCTTCCCGCCCACCGGCACCAACCGGCTGGTCGCCGTCGGCGACCCGAAGCAGGCGATCTACGGGTTTCGCGGGGCCGACGTGACGGCCTACGTGCACCATGCCCAGGACGGCGTGCCTCCCGAGCAGGGCGTGCCGCCCCGGCGGACGCTGTCGGTGAATCGGCGTTCGGACGGGCCGCTCCTCGCGGGGCTCAATGCCGTGTTGGCCGGGGCCACGTTCGGCAACGACATCCCGTATCGCGAAGTGACGGCCGCACCGGGCCGGGAGGCGGCGCAGGTCGTGGGCCTGCGGCCGGTCGAGTTCCTCGATCTCGCAGCCTTGTCGCTCGTCGAGGCGGCGACCCGCAAGG
>JBJTHX010000274.1:0-7092 GCA_046094745.1 Planctomycetia bacterium | reverse complement strand
CCGGTACGAGGCCCACCACAAGGGGGTCAAGATCAAGGACTCGGCGCTGGTCGCCGCGGCCGAGCTCTCGCACCGCTACATCGCCGATCGCTTCCTGCCCGACAAGGCGATCGACCTGATGGACGAGGCGACCAGCCGGATCGCGATGGTGCTGCAGAGAGTGGCGAGCGTGATCGACGAGGTGCAGCGGCGGCTCGTGCAACTGGAGCTCGCGGCCCGTCCGCTGGCCGAGGAGACCGAGGAGCACGCCAAGGAGCGGCTTCACGAGATCGAGGAGGAGTCGGCGCGCCTGCGGAAGAAGCTCGCCGACCTGCGGAAGCAGTGGGAGGCCGAGAAGAGCGGCGTGGGCAGCGCCCAGGAACTGCGGAAGCAGCTCGACGAGGTGCAGCTGGCCTTCGACCAGGCGGCGGTGCAGATCAAGGAGCGGCAGGGCACGGGCCAGCCGGTGGGCGAGGATCTGTACCAGCAGCTCTACGAATTGGACGTGAAGCGGAAGGCGCTCCAGCAGCGGATCGAGCAGGAGGGGACCGAGAAGGGCGGGGAAGCCGCCAAGACCGGCAAGCGGCTCCTGCGCCGGGAGGTCGGCCCCGAGGAGATCGCCGAGGTCGTGAGCGCCTGGACGGGCATTCCCGTCACGCGGCTGGTGGAGACGGAGCGGGCCAAGTTGCTCGTCCTCGAGGAGCGGCTCCACCAGCGGGTCGTGGGGCAGGAGGAGGCGGTCGAGGCGGTGAGCGACGCCGTCCGCCGCAGCCGCGCCGGCCTCCAGGACCCGAACCGGCCGATCGGCTCGTTCATCTTCCTGGGGCCCACGGGCGTGGGGAAGACGGAACTCTGCAAGGCCCTCGCGGAGGTGCTCTTCGACGACGAGAACGCGATGGTGCGGATCGACATGAGCGAGTTCATGGAGAAGCACACCGTGGCCCGGCTGATCGGCGCGCCCCCGGGCTACGTGGGCTACGAGGAGGGCGGGCTGCTCACCGAGGCGGTCCGGCGGCGGCCGTACTCCGTGGTCCTGCTCGACGAGATGGAGAAGGCCCACCGGGACGTGTTCAACGTGCTCCTGCAGGTGCTCGACGACGGCCGGCTGACCGACAGCCTCGGCCACACGGTCGATTTCACGAACACGATCGTGGTGATGACGAGCAACGTCGGCAGCCAGGCGATCCAGGAGATCACGAAGGAGGGGGGCAGCGAGCAGGAGGTCCGCGACGCCGTCAAGGAGGCGCTGCAGGCCCGCTTCCTGCCCGAGTTCTTGAACCGCATCGACGAGACGATCGTTTTCCACCCGCTCGACAAGAAGCACATCCGGCGGATCGTCGACATCCAGGTGAAGCGGCTGGTGAAGCAGGCCGAAAAAGCCGGGATCACGCTCGAGTGCACCGACGCGGCGCTCGACGAGATCGCCCGGCTGGGCTACGACCCGGTCTACGGGGCGCGGCCGCTGAAGCGGGTGATCCAGCAGCAACTGCAGAACGAGCTCGCCCGCGAACTCCTCTCCGGCAAGTTCCCCGAGGGCAGCACCGTCCGCATCGACTTCGTGCAGGACGGCTTCACGTTCACGAACGTCGCGTGAGGAAGCCGCCGAAGGCGGCGGCCGCCGAGCCTGGCCTCCGGCCGCGGCTCAGCGCTTGCGATCCTCGAGCCCGAAGCGGGCGATGAGTTCGTTGCAACCGGAGGTCATCTTGCGGAGCTTCCCGGCCATGACCAGCTTCTCGCTGGTGGTGGCCTTCTTGAGCTTCGCCTGCATCTTCGTGAGCTTCTGCTTGCGGTGCCGCCGCCGCTTGACTTCCTTCATCCGGTTGCTGATGCCGCCCATGCGTCCTGATCCTGTTCGGGAGTGCGATTCCAGCCCGCACTGTAGAAGCCGCGGGGAATCCCGTCAAAGCCCGTGTCTGCCGACCGTTCCAGAGCGGGTAGAATCGGCGCCGGAGGAGTCGCGGCTCGCGGCTTCGGATGGGTGGCAGAGCGGTTGAATGCACCGGTCTTGAAAACCGGCAGCGGCGAAAGTCGCTCGTGGGTTCGAATCCCACCCCATCCGCTTTCCTGGAGCGTCACTGCGGGGCCGCGATGATCGATGTCTACCACTGCCCGAAATGATCCCGCTTACTGAAGTGCGAGGGCGTGGTCGCCGTCGGGAACTAACGGGGCAACGCCTCGTTTGCGGGCAGCCTGGCGGGGGGGCTGGGGCGCTCCTCCGTGCGTGCCACCTTCACCCACTCGACCTGCATCTGGAACGGGCCCGGCTTCTTGTCGCTGAGCATGAATCCCAGTCCGTTGATCTGGTCCGGTGCGACCGGCCCCATGCCCTGAACCCGCCTGCCGAAGGCCGTGGGGATGAAATCGGCCAGAGGGATCTCGACCTCGGTCCACTCGTCTTTCTTGGTCGGCAACGGGGCTCTGTACGAGAAAGCCATCCGGCGGCTCTTCGTGTAGATGTTCACGACGTATTCCCGGCCGTCGCCTTTGACCCGGACGACGAGCGTATCTCCGGCCTCGATGCCGAGTTCCGTGGGCTTCGTCCTGACCGATGCAAAGCCGCCGTTGTTCTCTAGCGAGAGCGTGCCGAAGAACTCCAGGGTTTTGTCCTCGGTGATCTTGAACCGGCCGTCTGACACTCCCCCCATCACGCCATCGTTCACCGCCTGCCATGTGTCGGCCGTCGCGGGGCCGGCGAAATCCAGAAGTGGTACGACGACCTTGTCCGCGACGGCCTGCATGAGAAGCAGAGCCAGCAGCAGGGGACGTGTGGTCGCGGTCATGGTTGGCTCCTCTGGTCAGTTCATCGCGATCGAAAGCGACTTGTTTGTGCGGCGCCTATCAGAACGCCGTGAACAGCCACCAGATCGCGACGCCGAGGCAGACCAGGGCCGTCGCGGTGATCCAGACGGGTTTTCGCTGGCCGGCATGGTCTTCCGCCGATAGGTATCGCTCGCAGTATGGGCATCGCGGCGAGTCTTCGAGGATCTCGCGCCCGCAGGAGGGGCAGGGGACGGTGGCTTCTTCGTCCAAGTCATCGCCGGAATCGGGCTCGTCGTCGTCCCAATCGTATTCGTCGTCGTGATCCCGCGAGACGGTCATCAGCGGGGCCATTCCGCCAGCGTGGCATCGATCGCCGCGAGGGCGTGGGCGAGTTCGGCCTCGCCGTGGGCCGCGCCCACGTACCAGCGGCCGTCGGGCAGCAGGTAGACGCCGCGGTGGAGCATGGCGAGCCGGAAGGCGGCGTAGGCCGCGGCGTCGGCACGAAGCGTGTCGCGGTAGTTCCGCGGCGGTTGCTCGAGGCCGAAGTGGACGCTGAACACCGACCCCGACCCGCTCGTCACCAGTCGGATGCCGCGGTCGGCGGCTGCCGCCTCGATCCGCGCCCGCAGCGCCCGGCCGTGGGCATGCATCCGCTCGTAGGTGCCGGGGGCGGCCAGCGCGCGGATCGTGGCCGTGCCGGCCGCGAGGTTCACGGGGTTGCCGTTGTAGGTGCCGGCGTGGATCGTGCGGCCGTCGTCGAGGACGTCGAACATTTCCCGGCGGCCGCCGACTGCGGCCAGGGCGAAGCCCGCCGCCAGCGCCTTGGCGTAGACGGAGAGGTCGGGGGCGAGGCCGAAGTGCTCGCGGGCCCCGCCGAGCGCGAGCCGGAAGCCGGTGATCACCTCGTCGAAGATCGACACGGCGCCGTGCCGCCGGCAGCAGTCGATCACGCCCTGGAGGAAGCCCGGCTCCGCCTCGCAGCAGCCGCTGTTGGCCAGCAGCGGCTCGGTGAGCACCGCGGCGATCGCCCCCGGGTGGGCGGCGAACGCCCCCTCGAGCGCGGCGAGGTCGTTCCACGGCACGACGAGCGTGTCGGCGAACTCCGCGGCCGGCTGGCCGCCGCAGGCGGGCAACGCGGCGATCGGGTCGGCGGCCTTGGGCTTGTAACTGACGAGCACGTTGTTGAACCAGCCGTGGTAGTGCCCCTCGAACTTCACGAACAGCGGCCGGCCGGTGACCGCGCGGGCCAGTCGCAGGGCCGCCTGCACCGCCTCGGAGCCCGTGTTCGAGAAGATCACCCGCTCCACGCCCGGGATGACGGCGGTCATCAGTTCCGCGAGCTCGATCTCGCCGCGATGCTGGGCGCCGAAGGCGAAGCCCCGGCCGAGCTGCTCCGTGACGGCGGCGATCACGGCCGGATGGGCGTTGCCGAGGATCAGCGGGCCCCAGGCGAGCGTGTAGTCGAGCAGCCGGTGGCCGTCGGCGTCGAAGTACCACGCCCCTTCGCCCCGCTCGAAGAACAGCGGGGCGGGCGCCCCCGCCTTCCGCATGCCGCTGGACACACCCATGGCCAGCGACTGCTTCGAGCGGTCGAGCAGCGCGGCGGAGTTCGCGATCGAGAAGGCGTCGGCGGGCATTGGCGCTGGGGGCATGAAGGCGTCGGGCCGGCGGAACGGTCCACGTGCACGATACGAAACGTGACCGCGGGCTCCAAGCCGTGGCACGCCGTCAGGCTGCGGCCGCCTCCCGCAGCCAGCGGTAGTTGATCCGGTTCGCCAGCCGGACCAGGGCGGCGTTTTCCGGCGGCTCGACCGGCCACGCCCAGACGAGGTTCAGCGTGCCGCGGATCATCGCCCGCGTCCGGCTGCGCCGGTCGAGGGCCGCGGCGATTCCCCGGACGACCTCCGCGGCGCCGGGGGACCCGGTGAGCACGAAGGCCGCCCGCCCGAACCAGGCCGACTCGAACACGAGTTCCATGAGGGCCGGATCGGCTGCGACCTCGGCGGCGGTGAAGGTGCGCTTCGGCAGCCGCCAGGCGAACCGTCCCCGGCCCAGCCGGCCCAGCGAGTCACGGCCGGCGAAGGGATCGTCGGCGGCGAAGAGGATGAAGGTCTCCCCCTTGCGCACGGCGGTCTCGAGGAACCGCGGCAGCGCGCCGTCGCGGACCGAAGGCGCCAACGCTATCCGCTGCTTCGCCGCGAGCCCGTCCACGAGCGTGCCGGCCAGGGGCAGCGGCCAGACGGCGTCGAACGTGCTGTTGAATCGTCGCACGTATTCGCCGCAGCAAAGCGCCGCCGCCACGGCGAGCACGCTCCAGGCCGCGACCCTGTTGAGCCGGTCGAAGCGGTCGGCCACGGTGAGTTGGGACTCCGGCAGCTGCCTCACGTTCCGTCCCGTCTCGGGATCCGTGGTCGCGGAGGTCGCCGCCGCGTCCCCGTCCGCCACTGGTGTCACCGCCGCGTCCGCCGCCGCCTCATCGCCCGCGGGCTGCGCCGCCGCCGGATCGCCAGGCTGTTTGTTCTCCGCCCCCGCTTCTGTCTTCGTGCTCTTCTTTCCGGAGGTCTTGCGGGTTTGCTTGCCCCGCGACCGGTAGGCCGGAGTCTTGGCTAGTTCGGCCTCGACCGCCCGCTCGTAGGCCCCCTCCTCCTCGGCCGCCGTCACGCCGGCGATGTCGGCCTGGTCGGCGGCCGTGTCCTCGGCGAAGCGGATCGTGGCGGCCCGACCTCGGAGTTTCGCCTGCATTGTCTTCGCGGCCGCGGCCTCCGCGGCCAGCACCTCGGCCGACCGGTCGACTTCGATCGCGCGGATGCTCGCCGACGTAGCGCAGGCCAGCACGAGCCCCACGGCGGCGGCGGCCGTCGCCACGAGCCAGCGGTCCCAGCGGCGGCGCTCGCCGATCCCCGCGACGACGAGCCCGAGAGCCGCAGTCCAGGCCAGCGCCGAGGCGAGCCCCAGGAGGCCGAACGTGTTCCAGAGGATGAGCAGGGTGGCTGTCACTTGCGGTGCTTTCGCGTCATGTCGAGGTAGTTGGTGAAGGCGTGGTAGAGGATGTTCACGCCGAGCCTGTACGACTGCTCGCTCAGTTCCCGGCTCATGCCCGAACCGCCCGTCTTCCAGGCGTCGTTGACGTCGCCCGGGTGGTAGAAGACGGCCCAGCGGTTCTGGTGCTTGACGCCGAGCGCGCGGTCGCCGCCGTGGTGCCACAGCGGCGGCGCGCCGTTGGGAAACGTGAACGGGCCCTGGAAGAGCGGGTCGTCGTCGGCGATCGTCACCACCTGCCGGTCCGGGAAGACCGCCGCCATCAGGGCCATGAAGCTCTGGTGGAACTGGGGGCTGCCCGCGTCGGCGAACAGCATCCCGCCGTCGAGCAGGTATTCACGGAGCACCTTGACGTCGGAGGCCGACACGGGAATCGAGCCCGCGCCGGTGAGATACATGAAGGGGGGTGCGAATCCCTTGTCGAAGTTCCGCAACTGCTGGATCGTGCGGGCCTCGGGCGTGCGGGCGATCTTGAAGCCGGTCACCTTCTTGAACTCCTCGAGGAAGTTCATGTCGGCCCGCGAGAGTTCGTCCATGCCGTCATCCCAGCCGGGGCCTGCGTGCTTGATGCGGAGGAATCGAATCGGGTCGTTCCCGACCCCTTCGGGCCAGCCGCCGGTCTTGCCGCCGCCCTTGCCCATCTTGCCGGCCACCCGGGCCTGGGCCGTGCTGGTGTCGGCCGTGTAGGTGATCTCGCTGGCTTCCTGCACGACCTCCTCGACGTCGGAATCCTTGTCGAGGTCGGGCCTGGTAAGGATGATCGCCGACTGCAGGTTGAGGATGTACCGCTTCTGCTTTTTCTTCTTCACCGGCTTGGCGACCTGCACCACCGCCGCCACCGCCTCCTCGCCCGAGCCGTGCGGCACGTTGTACCGCTCGCGGCAGCCCAGGTACTGGAGCAGCCAGGGGATGATCACGATCACGGCGAGGTGGCCGGAGAAGCTGCTCAGCCAGCTGCGTCGAAACGTCGGGTCCGCGCCGCCCGTGCGGACGTTCTCCACGATCCGGTCGCCCGCCGCGATCGGGGCCGGGTCAGCGGCGACCCGGCGGTCGCGGGTGAACGAGGCGATGGTCGTTCCCCGCCAGCTCTGCACGTGGCCGAACAGGGCCATCGCCAGCGGCAGGAGCGCGGGCCCGACGAGGCTCCACCAGAGCTTGAAGAGCGTCACGCCATCCTGCGGCAGGCCGTCGACCGTGAGTTTTAGTGCGCCGATCGCGGCCACGCCGCGGCTGGCGACCACGATCCAGGCCGCGAGGCCGACGTAGGCCGACCAGAAGCCCGCCCGCACGCCCGAGGCCCGCACGATCCAGCAG
>JBJTHX010000273.1:0-8899 GCA_046094745.1 Planctomycetia bacterium | reverse complement strand
CCGCGACCCCGAAGCCGGCCGTGCCGAAGCCGGCCAATCCCGCCGCCACCCCGGCCACGCCTCAGAAGCCGGCACCACAAAAACCCTCATAAGATGTGTTTTCGTGCTCGGGCGGCCCCCGGCGGGCTTTGAAAAAACCATCCGGGCCGTATGATCCGATTTCGGACGGTCTGCGTAGACCATTCCGTACCTCGTCTCCGGGGAGTCTTGCGACGGGCAAGGCGTCGAAGCTTCGGAGTCGGTTTTCTCCGGCGTCGGCAGCGGCGAATGTTCGCCGCCCGTTGCCGCCGAAAGCAATTCATTCAGGAGGTTCTGCCATGTCCCTTTCGTCCCTCAACCGGCGGCGGGGCTTCACGCTCGTCGAGCTGCTGGTCGTCATCGCCATCATCGGTGTGCTCGTCGCCTTGCTGCTGCCGGCTCTTTCGAGCGCCCGGGCGGCGGCGAACGCCTCCGCCAGTGCCAACAACCTCTCCGCCTTCGGCCGCGGATTCGAGCTGTATGCCAACAGCAACGACGGCGTGTACTCGTCGGGCGCGAACGACCACACCCGCGACGGTGACGTTCGCAAGTACGGCTGGGTCAACGACCTGATCGCCTCGAAGGTGTCGGTGCCCGGCAAGGCACTCGACCCGACGAGCCGCAACCGGGTCGCCGAGACCACGGCCGACTACATGGGGGCCACCACGAAGTCTGGCACGGCGTACTTCGACGTCGGCGCCGCCCGGTGGCCGGGCGTCACCTCGTCGACCGCCCTCGACGCCACCAACTCGGGAGAAACCTACTTCGGCGGCGACGCCAAGAGCAAGGAGCTCTGGGACGCCGGTTACAACACCAACTACGCAACCACCTGGCACTTCAGCCGCGGTGATCCGACGGCGGTCAACGGCTACAGCTCGGGTGCCATGGGTCCGAGCGACGGCGACGGCCCCGTGTCGACCAACCACGTCACTGGCGGCCTCACGACCAGCGCCCGGATCGCGATGATGGGCCCGGCTCGTGGTGGCAAGGTGCGGGTCACGGCCTCCACCGCCGGTGCCACGTCGGCCTCGGCCGAGACCATGAACAACTTCGCGGGCAGCAAGATCGTCAAGGCCAACGACGTGCTCTGCGAGAGCTTCACCAACGGCATGACCGTGGACGTCACGTCGATCGCCACGATCGACGCCGGGCCGGAGAACTTCATCCACGAGTTCACCGACATCGAGCCGCTCCATCAGCCCAAGAACTCGGACGGCTCGGGCGGCCATGCCCCGATCCTGTTCGCCGACCTGCACGTCGCGAAGGTCGCCGACACGGTGTCGCGTGGCAACACGACCGTCGGCGACGGGTATCTCGGCAACGGCGTCGACGCCTCGGGCGGCCGCACGATCGACGAGCCGATGTACCAGGAACTCTCCGACCAGATCTGGGTCAAGCGGCTCCGCAAGGCGCAGTGACGATCCACTCACCGGCTCGATCCACGCAGCCGTGGCCGCCTCCGGGCGGCCACGGTTTTTTCTGCGCCGTCAGCCGACGTCCCGTCGCTGGAAGAGGATCACCGCCAGGCTCACGATCGCCCCGATCATGAGGGCGGCGTACAGGCTCGCCGTCGCCAGGTAGCGGAGCGAGATCGGGGCGGCCTGGGTCAGGGCATCGGCCATCCAGAAGCTCTGCAGGTTCGGCACGATCACGACGAGCGGCCGCAGCACCGCGCCCCGACCGCCGGCCTCCCCGAGGAAGTGCTCGCTCACCAGCCCGACCAGGAAGGCACCGGCACAGACCAGGAGCGTCATCACCTGGCCGAGCCGTGTCGAGGCCGCGATGGCGACCGCCGCGAGCACGAGCACCGCCTCGAGCACCAACGCGATCGCGATCATCACTTGCCCGTCCCAGTCGGCGAGGGGGTGCTGGAGCCGCCACCGCGAATCGATGCACCACACGATCCCCAGCGCGGCCGTCATGCCGGTCGCCAGGCAGCCGGCGAGCAGGCTGGGGAATGGCCGCCGATACAGGTAGTTGGCCAGTGCCGCCCCGCCGATCGCGAGGATGCCGCCGAGCACGGCGAACACGATCACGGGCATGTCGAAGGCGGCGGCGACATCGGCGGCCGGCCGCACGCGATGCCGCACACTGAGCAGGAAGACCGCGGCGAGCGTCCAGAAGGCGAGTGCGATCGCGCCGGCCACGCCGAGGTACTTGCCGACGACGACCGCCGCCCGGGCCACGGGCTTGCTCACGACGGCGAGCACCGTCTTGTTCTCGATCTCCCGCGCGAGCACTCCGGTGGCGAGGAATGCGGCCAGCAGCAGGCCGGCGATGAACAGCGTGCTCAGGCCCAGATCCACCAGCAGTTTGTCGTCGTCCTCGAACGTATAGGCCGCCAGGTTGGCGTTGAGCACGAGCGCCAGCGCGGCGCCCAGGAGCACCACCGCGTAGATCGGCTGCCGAATCGATTCCACGAAGCAGTTGCGGGCGATGGCCAGGACGTTCATGGGGCCGGTCCGGCGGCTCGTCGGCCACCCGTTCCAGGTACAATGAGTCGAGGGCCATCATAGATGATCGACGCCGGGCATGACCGCACGACCACCCGCTCCGCCGCTGCCCGACCGCGATGGCGTGCGGTCGCGGTGTGGCCCGCTGCGGGCCTCGGCACGGCGGCGGCGGTGTGGCTGCTCGTCAGGCTCGGCTGGAACGCGGCGGCCACGGGCCTCGTCGGCATGGCCGGCATGACTGCCGGCTGCTTCGTCGGCCTCGCGATCATCCGCGGCCTGCTCTCCGCCGGCACCGGCGTCGTGGGCGTGGCCCGGGCGGTGGTGGAGGAGGCACTGCGGATGCGGGCGTCCTTGGCCCTGCTCGTGGCACTCGTGGCCTCGGTCCCCACGCTGCCGCTGGTGCTCGACCATTCCGAGCGGCTGCACTACCGGATCCAGTTTCTCCTGCAGTGGGCCCTGGGCGGCGCCGGCGTGATCCTCGGGCTGCTCACGATTTTCCTGGCCTGCGGCAGCGTCTGCGGCGACATCGACACCAACCGCATCCACATGACCTTCGCGAAGCCGCTTCGTCGCTGGGAATACCTGCTCGGCAAGTGGCTGGGCATCGTGGCCTTCGACCTGCTCCTCGTGGCGCTCGCCGGGGCCGGTACCTGGACGTTCGTGCGGATGCTCGCCGCCGCGCCGGCGACCGATGCGGCCGACCGGGCGGCCGTCGATGGCCAGGTCCTCGCGGCCCGCACGGCCATCGCCCCTGGCCACGAGGCACCGGAGGCATTCGCGGCCGCGGTCGCGGCGACGATCGCCCAGCGGGAGAAGGACGACCCGACCGCCTTCGCCCGCGGTGGCGTTGCGGTCCGCGAGCGGATCCGGCGGGAGCACGAGTGGCAGTGGCATACCGTTACGCCCGACATGGTCTCCACCTACGTCTTCCGGGATCTCGCGGCACCCGGGAGCCCGGCGACCGACGTGCAACTGCAACTCCGGCCCCGGGCGACCAACGTCGACGTCGACCTGCCCGACGTCCGCTTCGCCCTGTGGGTGAACGAGCGGCCCTGGCCCATGCGGAACGGCCGTCACGCGGAGCAGACGCTCGCCAGTGGGGCGACCCACGTGCTCGACATCCCCGCGGACGTGGTCGGCGACTCGGGCACGCTCAAGCTCACGATCGCCAACAGGAACCTGGTGCCTCCCGGTGAGACGCAGGCCACGGCGATCACGTTTCCACCGGGCGACGGCCTCGTGCTGCTGCGCCGCTCCGGCAGCTTCGCGGGCAACTTCCTCCGCTGCCTGGGGATCATCTGGGCGAAGCTCGCCTTGGTGGCGGCGGTGGGCGTCGTGGCCGGCACCGGGCTCGGCTTCCCGACGGCCGCGCTCCTCGCGCTCGTGGTGGCGATCACGGCGGTCGGCAGCGGTTTCCTTCGCGACGCGCTGGGCACTTACAACGTGGTCGCCGACTCGACCCTCCAAGCCGCGGGCAAGCGGCTCGCGGAGGCGGCCGAACTCGGCGGCCAATTCCGGCTCTACGAGGCCTTCCGCATGCTCCTGGGCTTCGTGGCCGACGCGGTGCTCTGGGTGGTGCCCTCGTTCGCCGAGTTTCCCGCCGTATCCGAACTCGCGGCAGGGCTCGTGATCCCCACGGGCCGGCTGCTCGGCTGCCTGGCCAAGATCGGCATCCTGTTCCCCGCCCTGCTCGGCCTCGTGGGCTGGGCGATCCTCGATCGCCGCGACCTCGTCCGCTCCTCGACCTGAACCCTGCCCTGCTTCCATGCACGACCGCACCGTCCAGGCGATCGCCGCCGTCGTCCTCGTCGCCTGCCTCGGCGGCGCCGCCGTCACGAACGGGTCGCTGGCCCGCCAGCGGCGCGAGGATCGGCTCGTGACCCCGCTCGAGGGCGCCACGGGCATGCCACCCCACGTGGCCCTCGCGACGGCGGCCCTGGGGACGTTCCGTGGCCTCGCGGTCGACGCGCTTTGGGCCCGGGCCGACGCCCTGCAGGACAAGGGCGACTTCTTCGAGGCCCAGACCTTGAGTCAGTGGATCACGGCGCTGCAGCCGCGGTTCCCGAAGGTCTGGGGCTTCCAGGCCTGGAACCTGGCCTACAACATCTCCGTCTGCACGAACGTGCCCGACGAGCGCTGGGGCTGGGTGAACCGCGGCGTCGAGCTGCTCCGCTCCCGCGGCATCCCGCTGAACCCGACCGATTCGCACCTCCCTTTCGAACTCGGCTGGCTGTTCTTCCACAAAATCGGCGGCAAGAGCGATCGCGAGCACTGGTACTACAAGGCCCGCCTGGCTCGCGAGTTCCGCGAGATCCTCGGCGACCTGACCGGTGGTCGGACCACGGCCGAGGCGCTCGACCGCTTCCGCCGCATCGTCGCCGCCCCGGACGACCTCGCCGATCGGGCGGCTGCCGACGCCGACGTCCGCGACGCGCTGGCCCTGCTCGCCGCGCACGACGCGCGGCCCGACGAGGCCTTCCTGCGAATGCTCGGCCGCGTGTCGCTCTACACCCATTCGCTCGACGCGCGGCTCACCAGGGGCAAGGTGCTGCCCACGGGCACCAACCGCCCGCTGCTCGCCGCGCTGCAGGCCGATGCGCGGCTGTCGCGGGCGGTGTTCGACGTGATCGTGCCCTGTCTCCAGAAACGGACGCTTCGCGACCGTTACCGGATGGACCCCGCCTTCATGCTCGCGCAGATGGAGGCCTATGGGCCGCTCGACTGGGCCCATCCGCATGCCCACGGCATCTACTGGTCGGAACGCGGCCTGGCGCTCGCCCGTGAATCGCCTCACCGCGGCCTCGTCAACGAACTGACCGTGGTGAAGACGCGGCTGGGCAACCTCCAACAGTTGATGCGGTCGGGCCGGGTCGAGTTCGATCCCCTGGACGACCGCATCGACCTGCTCCCCGACCCACGGTTCATCGAGGGCTACGAGCGCGGCATGCAGGCTGCCGTGCAGCAGGCGGAGTCGGCGGAGGGGCTGTCGGCCGCCGAGTTCGGCCGGGCGACCGTCGCCGACCTGCTCCGCGGCTACGAGTCGTTCCTCCAACAGGCAACGGTCTTCGCCTATCTCTACGGCGACGAGGAGGTCGCGGCCGGCTGCTTCGGCAAGCTCCAGGAACTGGCCGCCGGTGACGGCCGGGCCACCGACCCGCTCTACCGCGACGGCCTGCAGGAGTTCCTGTCGCTGCGGCTGGCCAAGGTGATGGAGATCGACGTCTCCAACACGCGGCAGTTTCTCGACGCCATGGTGCGGCGGGCCGCGCTCGACGGCCTCGCCAAGGGCCGGCTCGACACCTTCAACCGCTTTCTGGGCCTCGCCCACCGGGTCTACGACATGCGGTTCTCGGCCTCCGATCCGCAGGCGAAGCACGTCGCCAAGGAGGCGCAGTTGCCGCCGTTTCCCGAACTCGTCGACGCCTCGTTGATGAGTCTCTTGAAGCAGGATTCGCTGTCGCTCTTGGAGCGGGCGCGGATCTGGGCCTGGGCGCCGGAGGTCGTGAAGCGCCGCACCTGGGGCCGACTGGCGGAGCCACTCGCCGCGGCGTGTGCTGCCGCGGGGCTCGACTTCACCCGGGCCTTCCCGGCCCCGCCGGGCGTTGATGACGCCGCCGCGCCGACCGACGACGAGGCCGAGGCCGGCGACGGTTCGGCAACGTCGGACATACCGGGCCCCGGAGCGTTCCCCGGCGGCTCGCCGGCGACCGCTCCTATACTGGTCGCCGCGGGCCCGTAGCTCAGTGGTTTAGAGCAGGGGACTCTTAATCCCTTGGTCGTGTGTTCGAATCACACCGGGCCTAGTTGATTTTGACGATTTTTGGAGAAGACAAAGTCCCAAACCCAAAATCCGAAGGGGGATTGGCCCAACGGAGAGGCGACCCCCTGCCCCTCGCTCTGATCAGCGCCGTCATCCAACCGGGTCGGACTGGGCGCGGTGGAGTTTGGGCCTGAACTCCGGCAACATTCAACGCAACTCTACTTTGAGCCGGCGGTTGAGCGCTGTCGCAGCCTTCTCGAGTGTGCCGATCGTGACCGATGGGTTGTCCGGGTCGAGTAGCCGATCGAGTGCAGCCCGGCTCGTCTTCATGCGGCTTGCCATGGCCAGTTTCGTCAGTCGCCGCCGCTTCATCTCCTTGGCGATCTGATGCGCAATGACCCGCTTCGTTGCCGTGGCGGTCACCGTTTCGAGGAGACGTTCTGTCTGCAGGAAATTATCGAAACTGCTACCAAGGTGCTTCTTTTTCATGCGTCACTCCGATCGTAGTTGAGCGAGCCTTCGCTTCGCCGTCATGAGGTCGGCCGGGGGTGTACGTTGAGATTTCTTCTGAAAGCCGTGCAGGAGAACCATCGTCTGCCCGTCCACTGTGAACATCACTCTCGTAATGCCAGAACTGATCCGCGACCGGACCTCCCATAGCCCGCCCGCCAGTTTGCGAATGAGCGGCATTCCCATCGGCCATCCGAACTGGGCTGTCTTGATATCTTCCCCTACGGCTTTGCGGTCTTCTCGGGCCAGGCCTCGCAGCCAATCCCGCACTGGCTCACTGCCGGTTTCAGTGCGAAAGAACACGACCTCCAAAATCGGCCGTCGCGATCCGCGTCCATGGCCTCCTGACACCATGTTCCGAGTGTATCACATTTGGTACATCGGTCAACGGCAGAACCGCATCCCGCAGCCCCGGCATCCGAGCCAGGGCATGAGCCCCTGTGGTGGGCTACTTTCGTCCTCATAATCCCTTGTATCTTGCCCGAGGCACCTTCAAGCGGCCACAGTGAGCCTTCCGTCCATGGTGCTGGGCGTAGCCCAGCCACCCCTGGCACGGAGACCGGCGGTAGGTCGAACAACCTTCGGCCCTCCAAGGCCGTGACCAAGCGTGACCGCCGCCGGTCTTGTCTTAAAAGCCCGAACAGCCGCCTGAACCGACGCCACTCCGGTGTGACCTGCCCCCCTTAAACGAGGCCTCATTCGGAGGGAGAATCCGGGTGTGGTCGCAACCAAGGGAGGGCGATAGATGCCACGAGGAAAGAAGTTCACGGCGGAGCAGATCATCGGGAAGCTTCGCGAAGCCGAGGTCGAGTTGGTCCGAGGCAAGACCGTGCCCGAGGTGGTGCGGAAGCTTGGGGTCACGGAGCAGACCTATTACCGCTGGAAGCGGGAATACGGCGGGCTGCGGACGGACCAAGCCAAGCGGCTGAAGGATCTCGAGAAGGAGAACGCCCGGCTGAAGCGGCTCCTGGCGGACGCCGAGCTTGATAAGGCGATTCTGCGGGAGGCAGCCTCGGGAAACTTCTGAGCCCGGCGAAGCGGCGCCACACGGTCGAGCATGTGCGTGACACGCTCGGCCGCGATGTGGTGACCGAACGCCGGGCATGCCGGGTGCTAGGGCAGGCCAGGAACGCGCAGCGTCGCAAGGCGTTCGTGGCCGATGATGAGCCGCAGCTCGTGAAGCGGATCGTCTGGATGGCCAGCGAGTACGGACGTTACGGCTACCGGAGGATTACAGCACTTCTGCGAGCAGAAGGCTGGTGGGTGAACCACAAGCGGGTGGAACGAATCTGGCGACAGGAGGGCCTAAAAGTGCCTGCGAAACAGCCGAAGCGGCGAAGGCTCTGGCTTGGAGATGGGTCGTGCGTCCGACTACGGCCGGCGCACCGGAACCATGTCTGGAGCTACGACTTCGTGATGGACCGGACGGCAGACGGCCGGGCGTTCCGGATGCTGACGATCGTGGATGAGTACACGCGGGAATGCCTGGCGATCGACGTGTCGAGGACGCTGACGAGCGAGGACGTTCTGGAGCGGCTGAGCGACCTGTTCGTGCGCAAGGGCGTGCCTGACCACATCCGCAGCGACAACGGCTCGGAGTTCACCGCCAAGCGGGTGCGGGAGTGGCTTGGGCGGATCGGGGTGAAGACGCTCTACATTGAGCCGGGATCGCCCTGGGAGAACGGCTACGTTGAGAGCTTCAACGGGAAGCTGCGAGACGAGCTCCTGGCCCGCGAGGTATTCGACACCCTGCTGGAGGCCAAGGTGCTGATTGAGCGTTGGCGGAAGGCCTACAACACCGTCCGGCCGCACAGCTCACTGGGGTACCGACCCCCGGCCCCGGAGTCGCGCCGCCCCTGTCCGCTTGGTTCGGCTACGCCTCACCAAGCGGACAGGGGCGAACCATTGGCAGGGCAACTCTGGTGATAGAGACTGGTTCCATCAGTGGGGGCAGGGCATACGCCCAGCATCGAAACCAAATTGAAGTCCGTCTTTCTCATGAAACGCCGCCACTGGCGTCGGCCGCCTGTCGAAGTCTTGCAGGCCTGTTGCGGCGAGCGCGCCGATTTTAGCCAGCTGATCATGCACTCCAAGCCAATGCCCGGGGAAACCCTGCACTCCCTGAGGGTGGGCCTCGAGGATTATTGCGCTGATGCCC
>JBJTHX010000272.1:0-6280 GCA_046094745.1 Planctomycetia bacterium | reverse complement strand
CAGAGGACAAGTTGCTGTTCGAGCGGGCCGTGCCGCTGTTGCGGAGGGCCCTGCGGGGCGACAGGGAGATGGTCCGGCTGGAGGCGGCCGTCGCCCTGGGCGACATCGGGCCCGCGGCCGCAACCGCGATCCCGATGCTCGAACTGGTCGCCGAGGATGACCCGGTCAAGCCCGTGCGGGCCGCCTCCAGCCGGACCATCTCCCTGTCGCCCCGCAGGGCCCTCCGCAACAGCGGCACGGCCCGCTCGAACAGCAACTTGTCCTCTGGCGCGACCTTCAGCGCGGCCCAGATCGCGACGGTCGCCATCATCTCGTCGTCCGTCTCGGCAAGCTTCCGAAGTTCCGGCTCGGACTCCTTCGCGGCCGGCCCGAGCCGGCCGAGCGCGTAGGCGGCCGCATACCGCAACCCGAGCGGCCTGCCGGTGTCGGCCACCACCCGCCGCAGCCGCGGAACCGCCGCCGCCGCGGCCGGCCCGATCGCCCCGATCGCCACGGCCGCCTCGCCGGCGTGATCCGGGTCGGCGTCGTCGAGCTCCTTGACGATGTCGTCGAGGGCCGGCGTCGCCGCCGGTCCGATGCCGGCGAGAATCTCCAGGACGTGCGTCCGCACGGCCGGATCCGCGAGCTTGCCCCGGAGCGGACCGAGGCTCGCCGCACCGAGGCGGATGAGCGCGGCACCCGCCGCCAGGCCGACCTCCGGATCGGCGTCCGTGATCAGCCCTACGAACCTGGTCGCGAGCTGCTTCTTCTGCTCGTCGTCGAGTTGGGCGGCCAGGTCGGAGAGCCCCGCCACGGCCCCCTCGCGGACGCCCGGCTCCTCGTCCGCGAGCAGCTTGAGCAGCCGCGACAGGGCCGCGTCGGCGAACGGCTTCTCGCCACGGTGCGTCTGGGCCCGCGCCCAGGCGGCCGTCGCGGCCAGCACCTCGTCGTCCTCGGCGGCCACCTTCTGCAGCGCCGCGTCGGCGGTGACCGCGCAGATCTTGCCCAGGGCGTAGGCCGCGGGAAACCGCAGCGACTTGTCCGGCGACTCAAGCGCGGCGACCAGCACCGGCGCTGCTGGAGCCGCCTCCGTGCCGATCGCGGCCAGCGCCAGCATGGCCTGGAGTCGCTCGTCGATCTCACCCTCCTTCACGACCTTGGCCAGGGCGTCGGTGGCGGCGGCCGCATCCTCGCCGATCTCGGCGAGGCCGATGCACGCCCAGTAGCGGGCCTTCGGATCCTTGAGCGCCTCGACGAGCACCGGCACCGCGGCCTCCTCGAGGGTGGCCAGCGTGTTGAGGGCCGGAAGCACGACCGAAGGATCGGCGTCGGCGAGCTGCTTCGCGAACAGCGGCCCGAGAACCGCGGGAGACGGCGACAGATGCCGCAGGGCCCGAATCGCCGCCCGCCGCACCCGCGGGTCGGGATGCACGGTCGCGCCGGCGACGGCTGCCTGGGCCGCGGCGTAGCGGGCCGTGTCCTCGGCGCTGATCGTGGCTGCATCCTCGTCGCCGCGAACGTTGCCGATGGCCGCGGCGGCCTGGGCGGCCACCACGGGATCGGGATCCGCGAGGAGCTTCACGAGCACCGGCACGGCCGTCGAGGCATCCTCGCCGATCAGGCCGATCGCCCGGGCGGCATGCCAGCGAACCCGCAGTTCCGGATCCTCGGTCGCCTTGACGAGCGCGGCCAGCGCCGGCTTGGCGTTCTGGCCGAGGTTCGCGATCTCGTCGATGACCAGGACGCGGTCGCGGCTGTCGGCGCTGGTCGTGAGCTTCTCGACCAGCGTGTCGAGGGCGGGCGCGGCCGGCACCGCGGGCGACGCCGGGGCCGAGGCCGCCGCTGGTGCCGAAGTGGCCGGCCGCTTCGGAGCCTGGGCCTGCGAGCAGCCAACGCTGAGCGTCGCCGGCAGCATGAGCAGGACCGGCATCAAGAAGAACGGCGACACCGACGTGCGACGCATGGAACAAACCTTCCTTCCGAAGCGGGAGCGGATGCTGGGGCTCGGCCGCGCCGCCGGGCGTTTCCCGGGGAAAGCCGTGTCGCCCATGTGGGACAGCGGGAGTATACTCTCGCGGTCGTTTTGATTGGTACATGAATCGGCCTTCTCCGGCTGGTTCGCGCGTCTGCCCTTCGCGTCGAGGTCGCCGCCATGGCTGTCGATTCCCGCACCACCCATCGCTCCCGGCCCACCGTGATCGGGGCCGTCGCCCTGGCCGCCGCGGTCGTCGCGGCCTGGCCGGCGATCGCCCAATGGGGCGGCGGCTTCGGCTACAACCGCGGCGGGTATGCCTCGACCGCGGGCCAGGCCGCCGCCTACGGCATGTCGGAGATGATGCGGGCCCAGGGCTACGAGAACCTCAAGAACTCCGAAGCCGCCAAGAACTGGGAGGAGGCCAAGACGCAGGAGATCCAAAACCGGCTCCGCTGGACGGAGACCTACTTCGAGATGCGGAAGGTCAACCGCGAGGCCAAGGCCGCCGAGCAGGGGCCGCCGGTCACGCAGGAGCAGGCGATCCGCATGGCCAAGATGGCCGCGCCCCCACGACTCGGCTCCACCCAACTCGATCCCGTCACCGGACACATCGAGTATCCTCCGGTGCTCATGGACGACATCTACACCGACTACCGCAAGCGGCTGGACCAGCTCTTCGCCGACCGGGCGGCCTCCGGCGGCAGCATCCAATACGGCGAACTGCGTGAGATCCAGAGCACGGTCTCGAAGTTCATCGACGTGCTGAAGCAGAACGTGCGGAGCTATCCCGCGGGCGACTACGGTCGGGCCCGCACGTTCCTCGACAGCCTCGCCCAAGAGGCGCGGATGCCCGCCGGCTAGCGGGCACCGTCTCCCGTCTGCCGCAGGAGCCGTGCGAGCAACGGCAGCGACACGAGCCGCAGCAGGCACGACACGACGAACAGCACGGCGTAGGCCCGGCGATCCTCGCCCAGTGCCCGCAGCAGCAGGCCGCCGCAGCCGGCGCCGGCCACCGTCGCCACCGCCAGCGCCAGGTTGTAGACGATGAGCACGCCCGTCCGCTCGCGATCCTGCACCACCTCGAAGAACAACAGCGCGACGGCCAGTTCGTAGGCCGCCCAGCAGCCGCCGGCGACCACCTGCACGCAGAGCAGCCAGCCGAGTTCACCGGTCGGCAGCCACAACAGGGACAGCGGCATGATCGCCACGCAGGCCATGGCCAGAATCCGCGGCGCCCCTACGCGCGAGGCGAGCCGGCCGATGCTCGGCAGCAGGATCGCCTTCGACAGGAATGCCGTCGCGAACACGAGCATGAAGGCGTGGTAGGAGAAGCCCAGTTCCCGCAGCATGTAGGGCGTGAAGTACGGCCCGTTGAAGTGCACGCCGAACATGAAACAGCACAGCAAGGCGACGAGCGTGCCCGAGGGCCGGGCCGCCATGCCGCGGAGCAGCACCGCCGTCCGCCGGGGGAGCCCGGCGGGCCTGGCCTGCATCTCCGCGGCGAGCGGTGACCGCAACTCGCGACAGGCCGCGAGGCAGAGCGTCGAGAGCAGGCGGCTCGCGGCCGCCAGCGTGAACAGCACGGCGAACGCCTCGCGGGTGGCGTTCCACGCCTCGCCGACCTGCAGCACGATGCCGCCGACGACGAAGCCGAAGAACACGCCGAACTGGCCGAGCCGGTTGCGGTGGGCGAAGTAGGCCGTCCGCATCCGCTCCGGCACGAGCCGCGCCATCCACGAGTTCCAGGCGGACACCCCCGCCATGCCCGCCGCCCAGTAGATGCTCGCCGCCAGCAGCACCTGCCACAGCGCCGCCCCGCCCCGCACCGCCCACCAGACGAGCGGCACGAAACTCGCCGCCTGCACCGTCGTGCAGGCGATCACCCAGGCCCGGTCGCTGCCCAGCCGGGCGACGGCGTACGGCGAAGCGAGCTGCACGAGGGCGGCCACGAGGATCGGCACGCTGGCCATGAGGCCGGCGGCCACCGGACCGAAGCCCAGGGCCAGCGTGAACGCCGGCAGGTAGGTCTCGCCGCAGCCGACCATCACACTGAAGGCGGCGGCGTCGGCGGTCGTGACCCACAGATCCCGACGGAGGGCCCCGCGGGGCAGCAAGCGACGCAGGAACGAGTGGCGGGACAAGGCGGTCGGCGGGAGGGGCCGCGCGGAGTCCCTGGGCGAGCGAATCGCGGGAGCAAGAGCGGCCGGGGGTGGGCCATCTGTTTATACTTCCCCGCCCGGTCGGCGCGAGCCTCGGTTTTTCCCGGGTTCTCGTGCGGCCGTTTTTCACGCCCCTGCCCCCTCCGCGGAGATGTTCATGAAGGCGCTCGTCACCGGCGCGACCGGATTCGTCGGCCCCAGGCTCCTGCGGTTGCTCGACCGGCCGATCGTGGTTTCCCGAAACCCCGACAGGGCCCGGGCCTCCGTCGGGCATCTCGCGGAGCGGATCGTCCGCTGGGATCCGATGGAGGGCCCGCCGCCGGCCGAGGCGTTCGAGGGCGTGGACGCCGTGCTCCATCTGGCGGGCGAGTCGGTCGCCGAGGGACGGTGGACCGCGGCGCAGAAGAACCGCATCCGCGACAGCCGCGTCCTGGGCACGCGGCACCTCGTCCAGGGCATCACCCAGACGGCGCGGAAGCCCTCCGTACTCGTCTCGGCGTCGGCCGTCGGCTACTACGGTGATCGCGGCGACGAGGAACTCACCGAGTCGGCCCGGCCGGCCGACGACTTCCTGGCCCGCGTCTGCGTCGATTGGGAGCGGGAGGCGGTCGCGGCCGAGAAGGCCGGCGTGCGGGTCGTCACCGCGCGGACGGGCATCGTGCTCGGCGCGGGCGGCGGCGCCCTGGCCAAGATGCTCACGCCGTTCAAGCTCGGCGGCGGCGGCCCGCTCGGCAACGGCCGCCAGTGGATGCCCTGGATCCACGTGGCCGACCTCGCCCGGCTCTACGTGCACGCGGCCGAGACCGGCTCCATCCAGGGCGCCATGAACGCCGTCGCGCCCCACCCGGTGCGGAACAGCGAGTTCACGAAGGCCCTGGGCCGGGCCCTGCACCGCCCCGCCTTCATTCCGGCCCCCTACTTCGGCCTGCGGCTGCTGTTCGGCGAGTTCGCGCAGGTGCTCTTCGCGTCGCAGCGGGTGATCCCCCGCGTGGCCCTCGACTCAGGCTTCGTGTTCCAGTTCCCCGAGATCGCCGCGGCCCTGCGGGAAATCCTCGACGCGGCGGCCTGACGGCCGGCGGTCAGGTCGCGGCGCGGCGGAGGCGGTCCCGTACCGCCCGCCACGCCTCGTCATCGGGCAGCTCGGCGACGACGATCCTGTCGACGGCCCGCTGGTCGAGGGCGTGGAGCGTCGCGTACAGCACCCGGGCGTAGGCCTCCGGGTCGTCGGGCATCGGCACGACCACCACCTCGCGTCGGGCCGCGAGGGCCCGCGTTGCCGGGTCCGTGGCCGCGGTGGTGACGAGGCCGACGCGGTGGCCGGCATCGAGCAGCGCGGCCGCCCGGCCCGCCGCGTCGGCCGCGAGTTCGAGCGGCGCCCGCGGGGCGTAGTGCCGCGGCTGCTGCCCCGGCGAGCGGGCCACATCCGCGGCGCCGTCCGTCGACGGCCAGGCGACCGGACCACCGACGACCGCCTCGAGCGCGGCCCGGTCGAGCGGCCCGGGACGCAGGATCCGCGGTGGGTCCGTCGTACAATCGACCACCGTCGACTCGATGCCGCGGCCGCAAGGGCCACCGTCGAGGATCAACTCCACCCGATCCCCGAGGCCGTCGAGGACGTGCTGCGCGGTGGTCGGCGACACGGACTCGGAACGGTTGGCGCTCGGCGCCGCCAGCGGCACGCCGGCCAGTTCGATGAGCCGCCGCGCGAGCCGGTGGTCGGGGCAGCGGAGGGCGACGGTCGGCCCGCCGGCCGTGACGGCATCGGGCACCCGCGGACCGCGGGGCACGACCACCGTCACCGGCCCCGGCCAGAGCCGCGCCGCGATCGCCGCCGCCGCCGCGGGCCAGGCCGCGGCGAGCCCGCGGGCCATCGCGGCGTCGGCCACGTGGACGATCAGCGGGTTCGAGGCGGGCCGCCCCTTGGCACGGAAGATGCCGGCCACCGCCTCCGCGTCGAGGGCGTCGGCGGCGAGGCCGTAGACCGTCTCGGTGGGCATCGCGACGAGGCCGCCGCGGCGGAGGATGGCGGCGGCCCGGTCGAGCGCCTGCGCGGTCGCGGGCGGAGGATCCGGCATCTCCGCCGGCCAGGTGCAGCGGAGGACTTCGGCAAGTCGGCGGGGCATGCCGACAACCTTGCAACGCGATTGGGCGCCGAGCAAGATGGAGG
>JBJTHX010000271.1:0-3246 GCA_046094745.1 Planctomycetia bacterium | reverse complement strand
ACCAGCGGAGGGCATTTGTCGCGGGGTGGGCGGCGATGCCGGAAACGGCGGTCAGTGACCTACACCAAAAGCCCCCGGCGGAAGCCGGGGGACTCGCTTCTCGCGAACCCGCGGCATCGTGCCGCGGTTCGCTGCGCGGGCCGCCGCCCGCTACCACGCTACCCGGCCCTCCGGGCCTGGCGTCCACACCCAAAAGCCCCCGGCGGAAGCCGGGGGACTCCGGGTGACTCACCGTCCCGTCGGCCATGCTTTGGGAGCCGGGAGCAGGAATCTCGCCGAACCTCGCGGTATGCATGACGGGATGGTTTTCATTCCCGGTGTCCCCGGGCTTCCGCCCGGGGCTTCTTGGATTCGCCCGCGCGCGTAGCAGAAAGCCCGCGGCGAAAGCCTGCGCTGGCATCCACGTCAATTCTGGCTAAAGTCCGGCGGAAACGTGCGTGTGGCGACCGGCGTCGGACGGTTGGCGATGGCGTCGAGCAGCAACTGGGTCCGTCGGAAGACGTCGCACTCCGACAGGAGCCGCATCTTCACTTCCATCTCGAGCTCGAGGGTGTAAGCGACGATGTCGGACAGCATGCCGAGGGTGATCTGGCTGCCGAGGAGCTGGTCGAGCTGCTCGTAGGCGTTGGGGATCTTGGGCATGGCCCGCTTGAAGGCCGTGAGCAGTTCCTGCTGGAGGATCGCCGCGGCGCCGGGGGCGGCCACTTCCGGCTCGTAGTCGTCGAGGATCTCGGCCTCGCAGACGCGGAACAGCTTCTTGGGGGGCAGTTCGTCGATGAGCCGCAGCCGGCGGACGCCGAGGACGAGCACGTTGTACGTGCCCTGCTTGGTCCGCTGGTGCGTGGCGATGCGGCACAGGCAGGCGGTGGACCGCAGCGCCGGCCGGCCCTCGTAGTTCTGCTCCCAGCCGGGGGCGAGTACGCCCAGGGCGATCAGCCGGTCGCCCTCGACGGCCTCCTCGACCAGCGCCCGGTACCGCGGCTCGAAGATGTGCAGGGCCTGCATTACGTGCGGGAACATGACCAGGTTCGGTAGCGGGAACACGCGGGCGTGTCCGGAGAACTGTTCGGGCGAGAAGGCCAGCGGCTCGTCGGACATAAGACGGGGGCGGGCTCCGGGGTCAGGCTGCGGCCGGGGCGGGTGGCGGATCGAGGTGGATCTCGGGGAGCAGGTCGGGGTTGAGGTCGACCCGCGGATAGTCCTCGGTGCTGGCGACGACGTCGGCCAGACAGGTGTCGAAGGCCGCCAGGAAGGAGGTCACATCGAGGCCGAGGTGCCGCGGCGCGTAGGGCTCGAGGTAGCCGTGCACGCTGCCGTGGAGTTTCCGGGCCCCGCGGATGTTGCCGTTCCCGAAGTGGTACAGGGCGACGGCCGCCTGGATGAGGGCCTGGTAGAACCGCCGGGACGGGCCCCGGTATTCCGTCCAGAGTTCCTCCCAGATCTCGTGGCTCTCGTAATAATCACATTCGTTGAACTTCTCGATCCCGCGCAGGTAGAGCGGGTCGTAGTCCCCGTCCTGCCGCTCCCCCGGGTCGCTCATGGTGGATCGATGCTCCGTTGCCGCCGCCCGCGAGCCGACACGAGCGGCCTGGTGACGCCATGAATCGTAGCAGGCAGCGCCGTCCAGCGAAGTCGCCGCCATCGATGCCCCGCGGCCGTGAGACGATCGCGGCCCGGAAACTCCGTGCCGGGGCGATCTGCGACCGCCTCGCCGGGGCCTACCCCGGAGCCCACTGCTCGCTCGACTTCGCGAGCCCCTTCCAGTTGCTCGTGGCCACGATCCTGTCGGCGCAGTGCACCGACCGGCGGGTCAACATGGTGACCGGCGGACTGTTTCGCCGCTGGCCCACGCCGCGGGCGCTGGCGGCGGCCCGTCCGGCCGACCTCGAGGCCGTGATCCGCAGCACGGGGTTCTTCCGGGCCAAGGCGAAGAGCATCCTCGGCTGCTGCCGGGGCCTCGTGGAGCGGCACGGCGGTCAAGTGCCGCGGACGCTCGAGGAACTCGTCCACCTGCCGGGCGTCGGCCGCAAGACGGCCAACGTGGTCATGGGATCGGCCTTTGGCCTGGCGAGCGGGGTCGTCGTCGATACCCACGTCGGCCGGATTTCACGGCGGCTGGGCCTCACGCGGCACGCCGACGCCGTCAAGGCCGAGCGAGACCTGGTCGCCGTGCTGCCCCGGGAACACTGGATCGCCTTCAGCCACCGGCTCATCGAGCACGGCCGGACGGTCTGCACCGCACGCCGCCCGCGGTGCGCGGACTGCATTCTGGCCGATCTCTGCCCGCGCCGGGGCGTGAAACCCGTGCCTCCCTGACGCCGGGTGCGGTCCCGCCCATGGGCAAGGGGACCGGGGAGAGCGTACAATCCCGCCCGTCGACCGTGGCCCGGACAACGCCCTCCGCCACCGCACGGAGCCTCCCATGATCCTCTCCGGCAACGAGATCAAGCAGCAACTCGGTCGCAACATCGTGATCGATCCGTTCGACGAGTCCCGGCTGAACCCCAACAGCTACAACCTCGCGCTCCACGACGAGCTGCTCGTCTACGAGGAGGTCGTGCTCGACATGCGGAAGAGCAACCGCGTCGAGCGGATCCGGATTCCGGAGGACGGCCTCGTGCTCACGCCCAACCAGCTCTACCTCGGCCGCACGGCGGAGCGGACGGAGACGCACAACCTCGTGCCGATGATCGAGGGGCGATCGTCCGTCGGCCGGCTGGGGTTGTTCGTGCACGTCACGGCCGGCTTCGGCGACGTGGGCTTCTGCGGCTACTGGACGCTCGAGATGTTCGCCGTGCAGCCGGTGAAGATCTATCCGGGCGTGCCGATCTGCCAGATCTTCTTCCACCAGGTGGTCGGCGCGATCACCGAATACGCGAGCGACAAGTACCAGCACAACCACGACATCCAGCCGAGCCTCCTGTTCCGTGAACTCGGCCAGGAGGACGACCGCGGCCAGCAACTGCAGCTCGAGTTCGCGGCCGAGGCGGCCGGCGCGGCGTTGGTCGCGGCACGGCCCGCCAGGTAGGTGACCGCATGCTGCCGAAGGTGCTCGCCTGGACGTCGCTGGGCCTCGCCCTGCTGTTCGTCGCACTGGCGCTGCCGGGCGTGTTCGCCTGGGAGTCGCTCGGCGGCGACACGGAAGAGCGGCTCGAGATGGCCCGGATGCTCTTCCATTTCGGGGCCCTGCCGGCGCTCGGCGGCTCGCTGCTGCTGGCCTGCGTGCTCTTGGGCATGGCGGCGTTC
>JBJTHX010000270.1:0-3071 GCA_046094745.1 Planctomycetia bacterium | reverse complement strand
GAGCTCGAGGCCTTCGCCCAGCTCGGCACCGACCTCGACGCGGCCACCCAGCAGCGGCTCGACCGCGGCTACCGGATGGTCGAACTGCTCAAGCAGGGCCAGTTCGCCCCCATGGACGTGGTGGACCAGGTGCTCTCCATCTACGCCGGCACCCGCGGCCACCTCGACGAGGTCAAGCGGGACGAGGTCGCCGACTGGGAGAAGGGCTTCCTCACGTTCGTCCGCGACCAGGTGCCCGAGCTCCGCAGTCGAATCGACGACTCGAAAGAACTCGACGGCGAGAGCGAGCGGCAGCTCGAGGCCGCGATCGCCGAGTACAAGCGACAGCGGGCCGCGAAGGCGGGCGGCGGCGCGAAGCAGCTCGCCGGGGCACGGTAGGGAATCGGCGGATACCCGCTGAAAGGCGTGCAGCATGGCAAAAGCCCGGGCCCTCGACCGTCGCCGCAAGTCGGTGCGCAACATCCGCAAGATCACGCGGACCATGGAGCTCATCGCCACCGCGCGGTTCAAGAAGGCGATGGACCGTTCGGTCGCGGCCCGCGACTACACCCGGCACCTGGCCAAGATCCTGGAAAACATCGGCGGCGTGGGCGCCGACGCGGCCCACCCGCTCCTCGAGAGCCGGCCCACGAAGCGTGCGGCCGTGCTCGTGCTCACCGGCAACCGGGGCCTGTGCGGCGGCTACAACTCCAACCTCGTGCGGCAGTCGGTGGCCCTCCTCGGCCAGTGGAAGAGCGAGCAGGTGCCGGCGCAGGTGAGCGTCTCCGGCAAGCGGGGCATCTCGGCCCTGCGGTTTCGCGGGGTCGACATCGCGGAGCGGTACACGTCCTTCGAGGACAAGCCGGAGTTCGCCGCGGTGGCCCCGATCGGCAGGGCCTACCTGGAGGCGTACGAGGCGGGCGAGATCGACCGGCTCGACGTCGTGTACACCAGATTCCACTCGATCGCGAAGCAGGAGGCCGTCACGGAGACGCTGCTCCCGCTGACGCCGCCGCAGACCGGCGGCGGCGGCGTCAAGGCGAAGCTCGCCTCCGATGAATACGACTTCTACCCGTCCGCCGAGAGCATCCTCGAGGAGATCCTGCCGGCGAGCTTCCTCTCGCGGATCTTCAAGTGCTTCCTCGACGCCGCCGTGAGCGAGCAGGTGGCGCGGATGGTCGCCATGAAGGCGGCCACGGAGAACGCCGGCGGCCTGATCAAGAGCCTGTCGCGGCAGTACAACCGGGCCCGGCAGAGCCAGATCACGGGCGAGATCATGGAGATTCTCGGCGGCGTCGAGGCCTTGAAAAAATAAACCGATTCACCCTTTCCCTCCCAGAGACAGGCTGACAAGCACATGGCAAACGGCAGCATCACCCAGGTCATCGGCTCCACCTTCGACGTGGAATTCCCCGAGAAGTCGATCCCCGCGATCTACAACGCCGTCCGCGTCGACAGCGCGAAGAAGGGCGTGGAGTTGCACCTCGTGGGAGAGGTCCAGCAGCACTTGGGCGGCGGCAAGGTCCGCTGCGTGGCCCTCGGGTCGACGGACGGGCTCACCCGCGGCGCCGAGGTGGTCGATACCGGCGCGCCGCTGTCGGTGCCCGTCGGCAAGGCCACGCTCGGCCGGGTGTTCAACCTGCTCGGCGAGCCGATCGACAGTCGCGGCCCGGTCGAGACCCAGGAGCGGTGGCCGATCCACCGCGACCCGCCGCCCGTCAAGGAACTGACCACGAAGACCGAGCTGTTCGAGACCGGCATCAAGGTCATCGACCTGCTCACGCCGTTCGTCCGCGGCGGCAAGGCCGGCCTGTTCGGCGGTGCCGGCCTCGGCAAGACGGTGATCCTCACCGAGCTCATCGCCCGCATCGCCTCGGCCCACGGCGGCTACTCGGTGTTCGCGGGTGTCGGCGAGCGGACCCGCGAGGGCACGGACCTGTGGCTCGAGATGCAGGAAGCCAAGATCGGCGACACCGGTCGCAGCGTCATCGAGCAGACCTGCATGGTGTTCGGCCAGATGAACGAGCCGCCGGGGGCCCGTCTCCGCGTGGCCCTCTCGGCCCTGACGATGGCCGAGTACTTCCGCGACACGACCGGCGCCGACACGCTCCTCTTCGTCGACAACATCTTCCGCTTCTCGCAGGCGGGCAGCGAGGTCAGCGCCCTCCTGGGCCGCATGCCGAGCGCCGTGGGCTACCAGCCAACGCTGGCCACGGAGATGGGTGCCCTGCAGGAGCGGATCACCTCCACGTCGAAGGGGGCGATCACGAGCGTGCAGGCCGTGTACGTGCCGGCCGACGATCCGACCGACCCAGCCCCGGCCACGGCCTTCGGTAACCTCGACGCCTTCCTCTACCTGGAGCGGTCGATCTCGGAGAAGGGCATCTACCCCGCCGTCGACCCGCTCGCATCGTCGAGCCGGATCCTCGATCCGCAGTACGTGGGCGAGCGTCACTACAAGATCGCCCGCCGCGTGCAGCGGACGCTCCAGCGGTACCGCGAACTCCAGGACATCATCGCCATCCTCGGCGTCGACGAGCTCTCCGAGGAGGACAAGCTCGTCGTCCACCGGGCCCGCCGCATGGAGCGGTTCCTTTCGCAGCCGTTCCTCGTGGCCGAGGTGTTCACCGGCAAGCCGGGCGAGATCACGAGCCTCGAAGACACGATCCGCTCCTTCGAGGAGATCGCCGACGGCAAATGGGACCACCTGCCCGAGCAGGCCTTCATGTACGTCGGCCCGATCGAGCAGGCCGAGGAGCAGGCCAAGAAGATGGCCGCGAAGGCCTGACCCGCGCCGCCCCCGACCAGGAGTTTTCTGCGATGGCCGACCCGAAGACCTCCGGCACGATTCGCTGCGTGATCGTCACGCCGGAGTCCACGGGACTGGACACGCACTGCCGCTCGGTGACCGTGTCGTGGCTCACCTCGACGAAGCCGCCCTCCACGAACACGGAGCGGACGGCGTCGGCCGCCGTCCCCTGCTCTCCCGTGATGCGGACCTCGCCGGCTCCCAGCCGGCCGATGAAGGCCGCATGGCCGCGGGCCACGCCACGGCTGCCGTCGAAGAGCGGCAGGGTCACCGAGCGGCTGTG
>JBJTHX010000269.1:0-3041 GCA_046094745.1 Planctomycetia bacterium | reverse complement strand
GTCTGCGCCGCCCGCTTGCGACCCCGCGGCGTGCGGCCGCCGCCGGCCGAGCGACCGAAGATCTGGTCGAATCCGCCGGCGCCGCCGAACAGGCTCTCCAGGTCGATCTCACCGCCGCCCGGAAATCCGCCGCCACCGCCGCCGGGAAACGGTCCGCCACCCCAGCCGCCCGCCGCCCCGCCGGGGGCGACGCCCTCGAAGGCGCTGCCGTAGCGGTCGTACATCTCCCGCTTGCTCGGGTCGTTGAGCACGTCGAAGGCCGCCTGCACCTGCTTGAACTTCTCCTTGGCGGAGTCGTCGTCGGGGTGCAGGTCGGGGTGGTACTTGCGGGCGAGCTCGCGATAGGCCTTGCGGATGTCCTCGGCCGAGGCCGTGCGGGGCACGCCCAGCGTCTGGTAATGGTCGTCCGCCATCGAGACTCGCCTTCGCGAACGGGAAAGAAGCAAACCGGATTCTAGGGCTGCCCGCTTCGAGCCTCAAGGCTCGGCCGCTGCGGCTCACCATTGCGGGGGCGGGCCGCGGCCCCGCTCATGACGACGCGATCTTCGTGTCGACGTCGCCGCCGGTCGAGAGCCGCTGCTCCAGGAACTCGGCTTGGCAGCGCCGCGGCGGCTGCCCGTCGGCGGGCGACAACAGCCGCCAGCCGCCGTCGGGGTCGAGCCGTCGGGCCCGCACGTTGTCGGCGAGGTAGACCGGAATGATCTCGCGGAGGATCCGCGCCGAGAGCTCGGGGGCGAGCACCGGAAACATCACCTCCACCCGGCGGAAGAAGTTTCGCGGCATCCAGTCGGCGCTCGAGAGAAACACCTGCGCCTCCTCGTCCGGTCCGAACACATAGATCCGGCTGTGCTCCAGGAAGCGGTCGATGACGCTCCGCACGCGGATCGTCTCGCTCAGCCCGGGCACGCCGGGCCGCAGCCCGCAGATGCCGCGGGAGACGAGGTCGATCGGCACGCCCGCCTGGCTGGCCCGGTAGAGCGCCTCGATCACGCGGTGATCCACCACCGCATTGAGCTTCGCGAAGATGCGGGCCGGCCTGCCGGCCTCCGCCCGCCGCGTCTGCTCCTGGATCAACTCGATGGTCCGCCGGTGGAGATCGTTCGGAGCCACGATCAGCCGCTGCCAGGCATGCCCCTGGGAATAGCCCGTCAGCAGGTTGAACAGCGCCGAGGCATCTTCGGCCATCGCCTCGTCGGCGGTGAACAGGCCGAGATCGGTGTACGACAGCGCGGTGGTGGGGTTGTAGTTGCCGGTGCCGAGGTGGACGTAGCGCTTCAGCCCCTGCCCCTCCTGGCGGACCACCATCGACACCTTGCAGTGCGTCTTGAGGTCGAGGAACCCGAACACCACGTGCACGCCGGCCCGCTCCATCTGCCGCGCCCAGCTGACGTTGTTGGCCTCGTCGAACCGGGCCTTGAGTTCCACCAGCGCCGTGACGTGCTTCCCCGATTCGGCGGCGGCCATCAGCGCGCGGGAGATCGGCGAATCGCCGCTGGTTCGGTAGAGCGTCTGCTTGATGGCGAGCACGCGGGGATCGGCCGCCGCCGCCGTCACGAACTCCACGACCGGATCGAACGACTCGTAGGGATGATGGAGGAGGAGATCCCGCTGGGCGATCGCCGCGAAGATGTCGGGGCCGCGCCGCTCGAGTCCCTGCGGGATCCGCGGCGTGAAGGGCTTGTCGTGCAGCCGCTCGAAGCCCGACAGCCTGTAGAGCTCCCAGAGCGACGTCAGGTCGAGCGGCCCGTCGACCCGGTAGACCTCGCTGTAGTCGTCGCGGGACCCGTGGGCGGAGCCCTGGAGCCCCTCCTCGTCGATGATCATCTCCGCGAGCGTGTCGTCGGCCTTCGAGGCGATCTCGATCCGCACCGCCTGACCCCGCTGCCGGGCCTTGATGCGGTCCTCGATCAGCTTGAGCATGTCGTCCGACTCCTGCTCGAGCAGGTCGACGTCGCTGTCGCGGGTGATCCGAAACGCCGTCCACGACTCGACCGCGAAGCCCCCGAACAGTTCCGGCAGCCGCGCCGACACCACGTCCTCGAGCAGCACGAAGGGAAACGTGCCCGGCTCGCCCCCGGAGAGGGCCACGATGCGGGGCAGCACCTGCGGCACCTGCACCACCGCGAACATCCGCTTGGGCCCGAGGCCCTCGCCGCGGTTCAGCATCACGCCGAGGTACAGGCCGCGGTTGTGGTAGCGCGGCGACGGGTGGGCCGGGTCGACGGCCATGGGCGTGAGGATCGGCAGGGCCCGGTCCCGGAAGAACCGGTCGACCTGGTCCCGCTGGTCGCCCACGAGCATCTCGTAGCGGAGCAGCCGGAAGCCCTCGGCCGACATGGCAGGGCCGATGCTGTCGCGCAGGCAGCGGTACTGCCGGCCCACCAGTTCCTGGGTGCGGGCGGCGATCGCCTTGAGCTGCACCAGGGCCGTCATCCCGTCGGGCGAATAGTCCTGCGGCGCGCTCTCGCCGAAGGCCTGTTCCCGCAGGCCCGAGACGCGGATCATGAAAAACTCGTCGAGGTTCGAGCTGAAGATCGCGAGGAACTTCAGCCGCTCCATCAGCGGGTTGTCGGGGTTCTCGGCCTCCTCCAGCACCCGCTGGTTGAAGTCGAGCCAGCTGAGCTCCCGGTTGATGAAGCACTCCGGCCCGAAGGTCGTCGCGGTCGTCTCCTCGCCCACCGTCGCCATGCCTGCCTCGTGCTCCCGGCGGACGCTCATGCCGCCGCTGAGGAGTGTACCCTTGCGGGTTCGGACGCAGCGCCGCCCCTCGCCCCGAACTCGCTCCCATGCCCGCGTTCGCCCCTACAACCCTCACGCCCCGCGCGGTCGCGGCCATCGCGGCCCTGGAATGCCCCGCGGGAAGCCGGGGCTGGTCCGCGGCCGTCGCCGGCATGATCGAGGCCACCGCCGCCAAGCCCGGCAACGTGCATCCCGGCGCGTCGTTCCCCGACCTCCGCTATGACGACCTGCTCGCCGCGGCCGCGGCGATCGCCCGCCACACGAGCGCCGCGTCGGTCGCGTCGAGCCGCTCGACGCCGCCG
>JBJTHX010000268.1:0-2591 GCA_046094745.1 Planctomycetia bacterium | reverse complement strand
GTGCAGCCGCTGGCGCGACGCTGACACTTCCAGGGCGGCCCGCTGCAGCAGGGCACGCAGACCGGGTCGCACGTCGTCTCGTACTCCGTCTTCTGGATCTTCCGGGTGCCGGGCTTGCAGACGCACACGGGCACGAGGCCGCAGGTCGCGCCGCAGTGCATGCAGGCCGGCCGCTCCCGCTCCGCCTGCTCCCGCGAATCCTGCTTCGCCGCCTTCGGCTCTTGCGCCGCCGGCTTCGACTCCGCCGCCGGCACGCTGGGCGTCCATGCCAGCAGGACGACGGCCACGACGACCAGCCGGGGCGCGGACGATGCGAAAACCATGCGTGTCGGCCGGTGACGGCCCTCCGTGCGGTCGGTTCAGAAGTCGTAGTCGATCCGGATCCCGTAGGCGTCGGTGAGGCTGTTGCCCCCCCGGCGCTCGTCCTGGAGAAAGGCGCGGATGTAGTTGAACTTCCAGCGGGTGTAGGGGTTCAGATACCAGTTCAGGCCCACGGTGAAGTCGGTCAGGTTGTTGCCACGGATGTTCTCGTCGTTGAGGACGATGTTCGAGAACCGGGCGGCGATCTCCCACGCGCCGAGGCCCGTCTGGATGCCCTGCGACTTGGTGCGGACGTGGAAGAAGTCCTCGAACGGCTGCAGCCGCCCGTGGATTCCCTGCTTGCGGTCGTAGGGCCGGTGCTCGCCGGTGAGGAACCAACTGAGCTGGGCCATGTAGCCGTTGAAGAACAGCGGCGGGCCGCCGATCTGTTCGACGAAGGCGCAGGCGTATTCCGACTGCAGCGAGAGCGGGCCCATGATCAGGGCGAACTCGGGGTCGAAGAGCTGGAAGTTGCGGGCCGGAATGTTGCCGGTGTAGACGATGATCGGGGCGAACGGGCCCGGTAAGCAATTGTTGTAGTTGCTGGTCGAGGGCGGCCCCACTGGCCCGAACACGCCCGCCGGCTGCTGCTTGCGGATCTCGGGCGTGTTGCGGAAGCGGACCTGGTTCTGCGAGGTCGCCCGGTAGCTGTAGCCCATCCCGAGGTGCATGTAGAAGCGTCCGTCGCTCGGCTCGTCCCACCACGGCAGCCACGTGCCCCGCATCGTCAGCGCCTGGCCGCTGTCGAACGAGTCGTTCCCGGTGTTGTCGGAGTTCGTGCGGAACGTGCCGATGGCCCACGTCGCCAGTTCGTTCGCCGTGTTCCCGTAGGTCATCACCCCCATGTTGCGGGCGGGGGCGAACGTGTCCACGAGCGACCGCTCCATGAACGTGTTGTTGCGGTTCTGCGTGACCCGCTCGAGCGAGAACGGCTCGAAGTAGTGGCCGGCACGGATGTTCTGCAGCCACGGCAACTGCTTCCACTCGACGTAGTTGTCGAGGTAGCTCGGCTGGTTGGCGAGCGCGAAATCGACGCCCAGCGAGTATTCGAGCACCTCGAAACTGGTGCCCCGGGCGCCGATGCGGAGCCGGCGGAACTGCGTGCCGTCCTGGAGGTCGCCGACGCTCGCCCGGCTGACCGGGCCCTGGCCGAAGTACACCTGGTCGGCCTGCATCTGCCCGGAGATGACGAGCGACGGCTTCTTGGCGTCGTCGGCCTTCTTTTTGTCGGCGGCGGAGACGAGCTTGCCGAGCCCCTTCTCGACGGCCGACAGCCGGTCCTCCGCCGCCTTGGGAGCCTTCGCCGCCTTGTTCAGCGGCTGGTTCGCCACCTGCAGTTCTTCGATCTGCCGCTGTAGCCGCTCCAGTTCGGCGGCGACGCCCGGGGGCAGATCGGGCACCGGGGCCGGCAACTCGACCACCGCAGCCGGCTCGTCCGCGAAGGCGGTCGCGGCGAAGGCGGGAATGGCCAGGCCCTCATCCGCCGGCTCGGCGCGGGCCGGTGAGCCGGCAAGAAGGCCGCACACCGTCAGGATGAGCACCGGGGCGGCTGGAAAACGCACACGAGCCACAGACTCGTCCCCTTCGCTGCAGGTCGTCCTCCGGTTGTCCGGTCAGACAGCGCCGCTTGCCATCTCGCCATCCCGCTGACGGGCAGGCCGGTGTCGCCACCATCCCTACAATCGGCATTTGCGGCACAATCATGCAGGTTGCTCGTTCCTTTCAGTTCGACGCAGGCCGCGCCCCTTTCCACGCCGGCGCAAAGAACCGGGCCGCGACGCCCAGCGGCATCGCGGCCCGGTCACCACGTCGGTGCAGTTCGGGGCGGATCGGCACCTGCCTCGCCCCGCCTGCCTGTCTTCAGTACTTGCGCTTGTCTCCCGCGATCACCTCGCCGCCGGCTGACCTGCCCCCCCTGCTGGAACCAGTTTCTATCACCAGGGCAGCCAGGCCAAGGGATCGCCCCTGTCCGCTTGCTGAGGCGTAGCCGAAGCAAGCGGACAGGGGTGGCGCGACTCCGGGGCCGGGGGCCGGTATCCCAGTGAGCTGTGCGGTCGGACCGTGTTGTAGGCCTGCCGCCAACGCTCGATGAGCACCTTCGCCTCGAGCAGGGTATCGAACACCTCGCGGGCTAGGAGTTCATCCCGCAGCTTCCCATTGAAGCTCTCGATGTAGCCATTCTCCCACGGGGATCCGGGCTCGATGTAGAGCGTCTTCACGCCGACCCGCCC
>JBJTHX010000267.1:0-7912 GCA_046094745.1 Planctomycetia bacterium | reverse complement strand
CGCCACCGGAGCGGCCGGCGGTGAACGACGCCAGGTGAAGTGCGGCCCGCAGCCGCCCGGCGGCAGGGACTCGACGATGCCCGCCCTTCAGCCGCCCCCCGTCCCGACCGCGTGGCCGCCGCCGCCCGCGGGGCCGCGCGACTGGTTCGCCGCGGTCGACGAGTTCGTGTTCACGATCTACCGCACGGGCTTCGTGCAGAGCCTGATCCTGCACGTGGCGGTGCTCCTCGTGCTGGCGCTGATCGTCATCCGCCCCGACCTGCCGCGGCCGGCCGCGCTCGCGCTCGACTTCACGGCGGCCGGCCACGAGCCGGAGCCGGACGTCGCCGCTTTGGAAGTGCCGGCACTGGAGCCGGCCGAGTTGGCGGAGCCCGAGGATGCCGCGCCGTTGCCTCTCGCGGACCTGGCGGACGCGCCGGTGGAGCCGGAGATCGAGATCGACGCGGTGGAGCCGGTCGTCTTCGCGATGGATGCGGAGGTCGTGGATGCCGATGCCGCGGCGCTGCTCGTCGACGTGCCCGTGCCGGCCGCGCCGCGCGGCCCGCCGGCGGCCGCCGACCCGGTGGCGGCGGGTGGAGGCGGGGGCGGTGCGATCGGCGGCGAGATCGGCCGGCGGCTGGCGGCCGCCGGCGCCGGCACCGGCGACGTGCAGGTCTCGATCGCCTGGAACAACGTCAACGACATCGACCTGCACGTGCTCGTGGAGCCGCTCGAGCCGCGGCTCCCCGCCTCGCTCATCAACTTCACGAACCGGGTCGGCATCGCCGGCGGCTGCCTCGACGTCGACCGCAATGTGCAGCCGACCACCGTGACCCCCGTCGAGAACGTCTACTGGGGCAAGGGCATGGCGCCCTACGGCCGGTTCACCGTCGGCGTCCATCACTACCGTGACTGGGGCGGACGCGATCCGACCGAGGTGGAGGTGGTGGTGCTGGTGGACGGGGAGGAGCAGCGGTTCAAGGTGCAGCTGCGGCCAGGCGATCCGCTCAAGGTGGTGACGGCCTTTCGGCGGCTGCCGAAGGGGGGCTCCACGGCCGCACCCGTTGCGACGTTGCCGCCGGTCCTGTTCCCGCCGCGTCAGCCGGTTCCCATCCGCGGCTACGGGCCGGTGCGGGCGATACCGATGCGACCGCTGAAGTAGCCCGGCGCGTCACGCGGGCTCCTGGTCTTGTCCATCGTCGGCAGCGTTCGCGGCCGCGTCGCTCTCGCTCGTCTCGTCGCCTGACGTCGCGTCGGGGTCGGCCTCGCCCACGAACCGCGTCGGCAGGACCGCCGCGTCGAGCCCCCGCGTGCACAGGAACCGGGCGAACGCATCGGCGAAGCCGTGCGTGACGAGCACGCGGCGGGCCCGCGAGGCCGCGACGGCGGCCACCAGGCCGGGAAAGTCGGCGTGGTCGGAGACCACGAAGCCCCGGTCGCCGCCGCGGCGGCGGCGGACGCCCCGCAGCAGCATCCAGCCCGAGGCCAGGGCCACGCTCGATTCGCCGAACAGGCGGAGCCACGGGCTCCCGAGCACGCTCGGCGGGGCGATCACGAGCGCGCGGCCGTCGCCCACCTTCCGTGCCCGCGGTGGCACGCGGTCGATCGGCGGCAGTCGCACGCCGCTGGCCCGATAGGCCTCGACGAGTTTCATCACGGCGCCGTGGGCGACGATCGGCCCGATCGACCGATCGACGAGGGCCGCCAGGCGCTGGGCCTTGCCGAGGGCGTAGGCGAGGATCACGCTCGTGCGGCCCGCGTCGCGGTTGGCCCGCCACCAGGCGTCGATCTCGGCCGCGACGGTGGCCGGCTCCTGCCAGCGGTAGACCGGCAGGCCGAAGGTCGACTCGGTGACGAACACGTCGCACTCCACCGGCTGGAAGGGTTCGCAGGTGGGGTCGGGCTGGAGCTTGTAGTCGCCGGTGACGACCCAGGTGACGCCGCCGTGCTCGATCCGCACCTGGGCCGAGCCGAGCACGTGGCCGGCCGGATGGAGCGACACGGTCACGCCATTGATCGCGAGCGACTCGCCGTACCGCAGCGCGTCGATCGTCGCGTTGCCGCCGAGTCGCGTGCGGAGCACGGTCTTGCCGGGCGCGGCGCAGAGGTAGCGGTCGCACCCGCCGCGGGCGTGGTCGGCATGGGCGTGGGTGATCACCGCCCGCGGCACCCTGCGCCAGGGATCGACGTAGAAGTCGCCCCGCGGGCAGTAGAGCCCCGACTCGGTCACCTCGAGCAGATCCTGCACGTCATCCTCCGTACACCCGCTTCCCGTCCGGCGCGGCCTCGCGCCGGAGTTGTTTCGCCCGGGCGCTTTTCCGGATAGGGAGCCGGGGGTCGGGCGACGTCGCGGCGAGTTGGCGACCGGGCCGCGAAGCCGCGGCTTCGACCGCCCCCGGCGGCCCGCCCGCGAGCCGGAACGGTTCGAAACGGGCCGCCTACCGGTACGCCTGATTGCCGACGGCCGGGAAGCGATACCCGCCGAACCCAAAGGGAGCGTACCGCGGCCAGTCGCCCGGGGCGACTCCCGGGGGCGTGCCGTACATCTTCCAGGTGGGCGTCCGCGGGTTCGTCGGCGGCACGAAGTACTTCGGCCGCGTGCCGTGGCCCGTCACATAGGGCGACGCGCCCGGAGCGTACGGGGCCTGCCGCTGCGGCGTGCCGAGCGAGGCCGCGGACCGGGGCCCGGAGAACCAGCGGCCGGCGGCCTCGGCGGGAGCGGGCAGTGCCGCCGCGAGCAGACAGCCGCCGACGAGCCCCAGGCACCACCGCTGCAGACGCCGCGTCATCGTTCGCTCCCGGAGTTGTCGCGACCGCCACACCCGCCGGCCGACCACATCGTGTGTCATCGACCGGCACTGCCTGCCCGCTTCGCCCGACCCGCACGGACGCACGGGGCGCCGATGGCGCCGGTTGTAGGGTCGCGCGAGTCAGGCCGCGCCCGAGGGCTTGCCACGGGCCGGCCGCGGAGACTTGCCGGGCTTCTTCGCGGCGTGCCCGTTGCGGTCGGCGGCGCCGGCCCAGCGGATCTCCAGCGACATGCCGAACGCCTTCTCGAACAGGTCGGCCCGCCGCTGGGCGCCCCACAGATCGACCTGCGGCTCGGCCTCGGCCACCACGTCGACGCAGACGCGGCCGTCCGCCACCCGCACGACCGCGTCGCGGACCTGCTGCGTGCGGCTCCGGTCGAGGCCACCGGCGAGCCGGAGGATCGCCGCCATCCGGCGGACCCGCTGCTGGTCCTCGGCGGTGAGGCGGGCGAGGTTCTCGTGCTTCCGCTTGGGGTGGGCGCCGCGGTGGTAGCGGGCCACGTTGGCGATCAATTCGAGGTCGTGGGACCGCACGCCGGGCAGGCGGCTGTTGCGGATGAGGTGGTAACTGTGCTTGTGGTGCTGGTCGTAGTTGATGACGTAGCCCACGTCCTGGAGCCGGGCGGCGCACTCGAGGAGCGGCCGGTCGCCGGCCGGCAGGTCGAGCGGCCCGGAGAGTTGCTCGTAGATCCGGCCCGCGAGGGCCGCCACGGCGCGGCCGTGCTCGAGTTCCCCGGAGCAGGCCGCCGCCAGCCGCTCGATCGCCTCCTCGCGGAGGGCGGGATCATCGGCCGCCGCGCCGCCCAGGGCCGCCTCCTCGATCATCTCGCGGACGAGGCCGTCGCGGACGCCGCGGGTGTGGATCACGAGGGTGTTCACGCGAAACCGCCGCAGCAGCGCATCGACGATCGTCAGGCCGGCGACGATGATGTCGGCCCGGTCGGGCGTCATGCCCGCGAGGCCGCGGCGGGCACGCAGCGGCAGCTTGCGGAGCCGGTCGAGCAGGTGGCGGACCTCGGCCTGCGAAACCTGGTAGCCGGCCACGGGAACGTCGGCCTGTCGCTTGGCGGCCATCACCAGTTCGGCGAGCGTGGTGAACGTGCCGCCGCAGCCGACGAGAAAGTGCGGGGCGAACAGCGGCCGCGTCGTCCGCTTCTTGAGGGTGGCGGCGATATCCTCCTCCAGCCGCTCGATCCCCTGGTCGAAGGCGGCTCCCTCGCAGCCCTCCCCGATCCCGAACTGCTCGGTGAGCCGCACGGCCCCCAGCGGCGTCGAGAAGATCGACTCGATGAGGTTGCCCGTCGCGAAGACCAGTTCGGTGCTGCCGCCCCCGATGTCGGCGACGATCACGTTCTTGCCCGTGAGGTCGAAGGCGTGCTGCACGCTGGCGAAGGCCAGCCGGGCCACCCGCTCCCCGGAGATCACCTCCACCTCGAGGCCCACCTGCTCGCGAACCCGCCGGCAGAACTCCGGCCCGTTCCGGGCCTCACGGACCGCGCAGGTGGCGATCGTCCGCAGGCTGGTCACCTGGTAGCCGGCGGCGATCTCCTTGAAGCTCCGCAGGGCCGCGAGCGTGCGGTCCATCGACTCCTCGTCGAGCCGGCCCTTCGCGGAGACGCTTCGGCCGAGCCGGGTGGGCTCCCGTTCCTCGTCGAGGATCCGGTAGTTGCCTCCCCGCAGGGCCTCGGCGACGAGCAGTCGCACACTGTTGGAGCCGATGTCGATGGCCGCCAGCCGGCAGGCCAGCTCCGCCGACAAGTAGATCTGCTTGTCCTCGGCCAGATGGTCCATCGCGGGTGTCCTGCGGGAATCGCCCAAGATCATACCTCGCATCCGCTACACTTGCGGCTCTCCCGCGCCGTCGCCTCACCCCCCATGAGCCGCTCCCCATTCGCCGCCGAGCCGGTCGTGTTTCTGCGGACCGGCGGCTGGTCGGCGGAGGCCGGGGCCGCCGTGGCCGTCGGCAACTTCGACGGCGTGCACCTCGGCCATGCGGAGATCGTCCGGCGGTTGCGGGACGCCGCCGACCGGCGGGGCGTGCCCGCCGCGGCGCTGACCTTCGATCCGCACCCGGCGAGCCTGGTGCGTCCCGTCGCCGCACCCCCGCCGCTGACCACGCCGGAGCGGCGGGCGCAACTGCTCCTGGCCCTCGGGCTCGACGCCGTGCTCGTGCAGCCGGTGGACGAGCGGTTCGTGGCGCTCGAGGCCGAGGCGTTCTACCGCGACGTGCTCCGCGGTCGCTTGCGGGCGGTGGCGCTCGTGGAGGGGGCCGACTTTCGCTTCGGCGCCGGCCGGCGGGGCGACGTCGGCCTGCTCGGAGCACTGGCCGCGGCCGACGGCGTGACGCTCGAGGTCGTCCCGCCGGTGCTCTGCGGCGGCGCGGCCGTGTCGAGCTCGCGGGTCCGCACGCTCGTCGCGGCGGGCGACGGCGCCGCGGCCAACCGGCTGCTCACCGACACCTACCGCGTCAGCGGCACCGTCGTCCACGGGGCGCACCGCGGCGCCGGCCTCGGCTTCCCGACGGCGAACCTCGCCGCCGTCGCCACGCTCCTGCCGGCGGCCGGCGTCTACGCGGCCCGGGCCTCGGTCGCCGGGGCGGCCGGTTCGTTTCCGGCCGCGGTGCACATCGGCCCCAATGCGTCGTTCGGCGAGACCGCCATCTCGTGCGAGGCGCACCTCATCGGGTTCGCGGGCGACCTCTACGGCCGCCGCCTCGACGTTGACTTCCTCGAGCGGGTGCGCGACACTCGCCGGTTCGATTCGATCGACGAACTCGTCGCCCAGATGCACGCCGACGTGGCCCGCGCCGCGGAGATCGCGGGAGCCGCGGCAGACATCCGGGCGCCGGACTCACCACGGAGTGCGCATGCGACTTGATTGGGCCAGCCTGCTGGACATCCTGCGGTCGAGCCAGCGGGCGGTGCTGACCAGCCACGTGCGGCCCGACTGCGACGCCCTGGGCAGCGAACTGGGCCTGGCCGGCATCCTGGAGGCGCTGGGCAAGGACGTGCGGATCGTCAACGCGCAGGCCACGCCGGCGAACCTGAAATGGATCGATCCGGAACGCCGGCTGGAGTCGCTGGCCGAGGGGGTGAAGCCGGCCGACCTCGCCGACCGCGACCTGTTCGTCGTGCTCGACACGAGCGCCTGGGCTCAGCTCGGGGCGATGGGTGACGTCGCCAAGACCATGCGGGACCGCGTGCTCGTGATCGACCACCACGTCAGCGAGGACGACCTCTCCGACCGGTGGTTCAAGGACACCTCCGCCGAGGCGACCGCGCGGATCGTCTACGAGATCGGCCTGCGGCTGCGGGTGCCGCTCACCGCGCGGATCGCCACGCCGCTCTACGCCGGACTCTCGACCGACACCGGCGGCTTCCGCTTTCCGTCGGCGACGGGCGAGTCGTTCCGGATCGCGGCCCGGCTCGTCGACGCCGGGGCGAGCCCCACGGCGATCTACCGCGAGCTTTTCGAGCAGGATTCGCTCGCCCGGCTGAACCTCGTCGGCCGCACGCTCGCGGGCGCCCGGACGTCGCACGACGGCAAGGTGATCACGTCGACCGTCCGCCAGGCCGACATCCGCGCGGTGCAGGCCCAGCCCAGCGACACCGAGGACCTCGTCAACCTCACGCTGGCGGTGAAGGGCACCGAACTGGCGGTGATCCTCATCGAGCAGCCCGACGGCCGGATCAAGATCAGCTTCCGCAGCCGCGGCCCCGTCGACTGCAACGCGCTGGCCGCCCGGTTCGGCGGCGGGGGCCACAAGGCGGCCGCGGGCACGATCGTCGACGGGCCCTTCGAGGCGGCCGAGGAGCGGATCGGGGCGGCGGTGGACGAGGCCTGGCGGGCGCAGGTGGCCGCATCCTGAAGAACGAGACGAGGAGCAGCGGATGGCGGAGCGCGGATCGGACGGGCGGCGGGCATTCCTGACGAAACTCGCGGCGCTCGCCTGCGGCGGCTTGGCCACGCTCGCGCCCGTGGCCGCCGGCCTGTGGGCGTTCCTCGACCCGCTGCGGCGGCGCGGTGGTGGCGGGCGGTTCATTCCGGTGACCGAACTGGCAGCGATTCCCGACGACGGGGTGCCACGCCGGTTCGCGGTGGTCGCCGACCGCAAGGACGCCTGGACTGGCTACGCCTCCGAGCCGATCGGCGCGGTCTGGCTGCGGCGCGAGCCCGGCTCTCCGGCCGTGCAGGCGCTCTCGGCCACCTGCCCGCACGCCGGCTGCGCGGTCGACATGGCCCCGGGCGGCGGCTGCTTCCGCTGCCCGTGCCACAACAGCGAGTTCACGTTCGCCGGTGGGATCGTGCCGCCGAGCCCGAGCCCGCGGGCCATGGACGAACTGGAGTGCCAGGTGGGCAAGGACGGCGCCGTGGCCGTCCGCTGGGAGAGGTTCCGGGCCGGCGTGGCGGAGAAGGTGCCGCAGTCATGAGCACGCAGAAGACCGGCGCGCGGTCCGCCCGGTCGCCCGGCAAGGGCCCGCTCGGCCGGCTGGCCGACTTCCTCGACGATCGCACGGGCTGGCGCGGCCTGCTCCACGAGGCCCTCTTCGAGCGGGTGCCCGGCGGCGCCCGCTGGCGGTACGTGTGGGGCAGCACGCTCGTGTTCGCCTTCATGACGCAGGTGATCACGGGCCTTTTCCTGTGGGCCAACTACGCGCCCAGCGCCCAGACCGCCTGGGAGAGCGTCTACTACATCCAGCACGAGATGGCCGGCGGCTGGCTGCTCCGCGGCATCCACCACTTCATGGCCCAGGCGATGGTGGTGCTGCTCGCGCTGCACCTCCTGCAGGTGGTGATCGACGGCGCCTACAAGGCGCCCCGCGAGGTCAACTTCTGGCTGGGCCTCGTGCTCATGGTCCTCGTGCTCGGCATGGCGCTCACCGGCTACCTGCTCCCCTGGGACCAGAAGGGCTACTGGGCCACGATCGTGGCCACAAACCTCGCCGGCATCGTGCCGTTCGTCGGGCCATCGCTCCAGCAGCTCGTCGTCGGGGGCCCGGAGTACGGCCACCACACGCTGACCCGCTTCTTCGCCCTCCACGCCGGCTTCCTCCCGGCCACGCTCGTCCTCTTTCTCGTCGTCCACCTCGCCCTGTTCCGCAAGCACGGCCTCCACGCGAAGC
>JBJTHX010000266.1:0-4557 GCA_046094745.1 Planctomycetia bacterium | reverse complement strand
CTACGAGCAGGAGTTCACGCTCAGCCTGATGGCCACCGAGGAGGGGACGCTCGAACTCGTCGAACAGGCCCTCCAGCGGATCCGGCAGAAGAAGTTCGGCGTCTGCGAGGAGTGCGAGGGCGTGATCACGAAGAAGCGGCTCGAGGCGATCCCGTTCGCCTCGCTGTGCATCCGCTGCGCCGAGAACGAGGAGCAGGGGGCCGCGGGCCGTCCCCGCCAGCCCCGCTGATCCGGGGTCCACTCGGCCGGGAGGGAGCCGCATGTCGCCACCCAGCCGCGGCTGGCTGATCTTCGCGGTGGTCGCCGGCGCGGCCGCCGCGGCCGCCCTGGCGCCGAAGGAGGCGGTGTTCCGCGCCTTGGGCATGCCCGGCGAGAGTCAACCGATCGAACTCATCGACGGCATGCTCACGATCGAGACGAACCTCAATGAAGGGGCATTGTTCGGCATGGGACAGGGCATGGGGGTGGTCTTCGCCGCCGTCTCGGTGGCGGCGCTGGCCGGCATCCTCGCAATGCTGGCCCGGCCCGCGACCCGGCGGGAACCGTGGCTCGTCGCGGCGCTCGCCCTGATCACCGGTGGCATCGTCGGCAACCTCTACGACCGGCTCGGCCTGCCGGGCCTGCGGTGGCACGCCCCGCTGGAGCGGGTCGGCGGGCCGGTGCGGGCGGTCCGCGATTGGATCCACGTCGTGATCCCGGGCGTGATCGACTGGCCGATCTTCAATCTCGCCGATTCCTGGCTCGTGATCGGGGCCGGGATGCTCCTCGTGACGTCGCTCCGGCCCGCGACGGACGGTTTCGCGACGCCGGCCGGGGAGTCGCCGCACGCATGAGTCCCGCCGCCGCTCTGCCCGACGTCGCCCCCCGGCTGGAGGCCGCCCGCGCCGCCGTGCGGCTGGCCGCCGCCGAGACGCTCCGCTGGTTCGGCACGGAGGGCCTCGTCGTGGAGGCCAAGGCCGACGCCTCGCCCGTGACCCAGGCCGACCGCGCCGCCGAGGAAGGCGTCGGCGGCGAAGGCCCCGAGCAGTTCGCGGCGGAGGATGGCCTCGGCGAGGAGACCGGCGCGACCGCTGGCACGAGCGGCTACGAGTGGGTGGTCGATCCGATCGACGGCACGAAGTCGTTCATCCGTGGCGTGCCGCTCTACGCCACGCTCGTGGGCTGCCGCCACGGCGGCCGGGGCGTGCTCGGCGTGATCGCGATCCCGGCCCTCGACGAGACGGTCTACGCCGCCCGCGGCGGCGGCGCCGGGCACGTCCGCGGGGCGGCGCCGCCGGTGGCCGCGCGGGTCTCGCGGCGGGCCGCGCTCGGCGAGGCGCTCCTCTGCTCCAGTGACTTCACGTCGTTTCCGCGGTGGAGCGGCGGGGCCGCCGAGGGGCTCGCGACCCGGATGCGGCTCGAGGGGGCGGCGGGCGTCGTGCGGACCTGGGGCGACGGCTACGGCTATTTGCTCGTGGCCACGGGCCGGGCCGACGTGATGATCGACCCGCTGATGAATGCCTGGGACGCAGCCGCCGTCGAGGCCGTGATCGCCGAGGCGGGCGGCCAGTTCACCGACTGGGCCGGCCGCGATCGCATCGACTCCGGCGACGGCCTGGCCACCAACGGCCTGCTGCACGAGGACGTGCTCGACCTGCTGGGCTGACGAAAGCCGACCGGCACCACCGCGTTCCGCCCCCCGCGCGGATCGGCATGCGATGACCGACTTCCCCCGCGATCCGCCGCGTACGCTCCGGGAACATCTCGCCTGCCTCGGGCCGGGCATCATCCTCGCCAGTTGCATCGTCGGCTCCGGCGAACTCATCGCCGCCACGACGCTCGGCGCGGAGGCCGGATTCCTCCTCCTGTGGCTGGTCGTGATCGGCTGCGCGATCAAGGTGGCCGCCCAGATCGAGATCGGCCGCACCACGTTGATCCGGGGCCGCACCCCCCTGGAGGCCTTCGACGGCGTGCCGGGGCCGCGACTCGCCGGCCGCGGCTGGATCTTCTGGGGCTGGGCCCTGATGACGGCCCTGATCCTGGTGCAACAGGGCGGCATCCTCATGGGCGTCGCCCAGACCCTGGCGGCCGGACTGCCGCTGACGCGAGCCGGCACGGAGTGGAATCGCGTGCACGACGCGGCGGCCGCAGACCGCATCGCCGGCGCGCAGGCCCGCCGGGACGGTGACGTGACGAGGGCCGCCGAACTCGCGACGGCTCTGGCGGCGCACGAGGAGGAAGCCGGGCGGCTCCCGCGACCCCCGGATGAGACGGCCTGGGCCATCGTCACCGCGCTGGTCACGGCGGCGCTCCTCGCGGTCGGACGGTACGCCGTGATCGAGCGGGTGTCGGTCGTGCTCGTGAGCACCTTCGTGGCCGTCACGCTGCTGGCGGTCGTGCTTTTGCAGTTCGACCCCGCATGGGCCATCTCGGCCGCGGAGATCGCCGGCGGCCTCGTGCCCGCGGTCCCGCCCGCGGCCGACGGACGGTCGCCCTTGATGACGGGGCTGGCCACCGTCGGCATCATCGGCGTCGGGGCCTCGGAATTGATGTTCTATCCCTGCTGGTGCCTGGAGAAGGGCTACGGTCGGGCGGTGGGGCCGAGTGACGACACGGAAGCCTGGGCGCGGCGGGCCAGGGGCTGGATCCGGGTCCTGCAACTCGACGCCTGGACGTCGATGGTGGTCTACACGACCGTGACGGTGGCCTTCTATCTGCTGGGGGCCGCGACGCTCGGCCGGCTCGGCCTGCGGCCCGCCGGCGGCGAGATGGTGCGGACCCTGGCCGCGATGTACGGCCCCGCGTTCGGCCCCTGGGCCGCCGACATCTTCTTCGCCGGCGCGTTCGCGGTGCTGTTCTCGACCCTGTTCGCGGCGGCCGACGGCAACGCGCGGATGATCGGCGACGGCCTCGCGCTTGCGGGCGTCGTCCCCGCCGACGACGACTCCCGACGCACGTGGACCCGCCGCGTCGCCGTCGCCTGGCCCCTGGTGGCCCTCGGTCTGGCGCTCGCCATCCGCGAGCCGGTCGGCATGGTGCTCGCCAGCGGCGCCGCGCAGGCCGTGATGCTCGCGGCGCTGGCCGTCGCGGTGCTCTGCTTTCGCTTCGGCGAGGGCGATCCGCGGCTGCGGCCGCAGCGCGGCTCGGATCTGCTCCTCGTGCTCTCGGCGGCCGGATTCGTGGTCATCGGCCTGTGCACGCTGTGGCAGAAGGCGGCCCAGTGGCTGACGGCGGGGGCGTGAGCCGCGCCGGGCGGCAGGAGCCGGCCCTTGCCGGAAACGGCCCGCCAGGTATGATCACGATTTCGTTTTCCCGACCATTTCGCCTCTCGCCCTCCGGTGTTTTCGTGGCACGTTCCTGTCAGGTCTGCGGCAAGGGTTTCTCGATCGGCAACCAGGTCACGATCCGTGGCAAGGCCAAGTACCTCGGCGGCGTGGGCACGAAGATCACGGGCATCACGAAGCGGAAGTTCAAGCCGAACCTGCAACGGCTGCGGGTGACGATCGGCAAGGGCACGAACACGACCCTCCTCGTCTGCACGCAGTGCATCAAGGGGGGGAAGGTGCCGAAGCTCGTTCGCCAGAAGCCGTTCCATCTGCCGAAGGTCGACAAGGCGGCCAAGCCGGCGACGGAGGAGGCGGTGCCCTCCGGCCCGCGGGCCCGTCCGTAGTCCTCCGGCTCCGCCCCGCACCCATGTCACTCTCCCGGCAGGAAGTCGCCAAGGTCGCCTCGCTCGCGCGGCTGGCCCTGACCGACGACGAACTCGGGCGGATGACCGGCGAGCTCACGAAGATCGTGGGCCTGGTGTCGCAACTCGCCGAGGTCGACACGGCGGACGTCGCGCCGCTCGCCCATCCGCTCGACGCGCAGAACGTCTTCCGCCCCGACGAGCCGCGGCCCTCGCTCTCCACGGCGGAGGCGCTGCAGTCGGCGCCGCGGCACGACGGCGAGTGCTTCCTCGTGCCGGCCGTGCTCGGCGAATCGGGAGCCGCCTGAGAAGCGACCGGACGGCGCCATGCAGCCCCTCGATCTCTCCGCCGTCGATCTCGTCGCCGCCGTCCACCGCGGGGACGTTTCGGCGGTGCAGTGCGCCGAGGCCTTCCTGCGGAGGATCGAGCAGGTCGACGGGAAGGTGAACGCATTCCTGAAGGTGGATCGCGCCGGGGCCCTCGCGCGGGCGGCCGACGTCGATGCGCGACGGAAGGCGGGGCGGCCCCTCGGGCCGCTCGCGGGGCTGCCGGTCGCGGTGAAGGACGTGCTCTGCACGGCCGACCTGCCCACGACCTGCGCGTCGAAGATGCTGGCGGGCTTCCGCCCGCCATACGACGCCGAGGTGGTCCGCCGACTGCGGACGGCCGACGCCGTGATCGTCGGCAAGACGAACATGGACGAGTTCGCGATGGGCGGCTCTAACGAGAACTCCTCAGTCGGGGCGGTGCACAAACCCTGGGACCTGGCCCGCGCCCCCGGCGGATCGAGCGGGGGCTCGGCGGCCTGCGTGGCGGCCGACATGGCCCCGGTCGCCATCGGCTCCGATACCGGCGGCTCGATCCGCCAGCCGGCGGCCCTGTGCGGGAT
>JBJTHX010000265.1:0-5267 GCA_046094745.1 Planctomycetia bacterium | reverse complement strand
ACCACGAGCACCGTGTTGCCCGTGTCCACCAGCCGCTCGAGCACGTGCAGGAGCTTCTCGATGTCGGAGAAGTGCAGGCCCGTCGTCGGCTCGTCGAGGATGTAGAGCGTGCTGCCCGTGCCCGGCTTGGCGAGTTCCCGGGACAGCTTCACCCGCTGGGCCTCGCCGCCGGAGAGCTGTGGGGCCGGCTGCCCGAGCGTCACGTACCCCAGCCCCACGTCGACGAGCGTGGACAGGATCCGGGTGATCGGCGGCACCGTCTCGAAGAAGGCGGCCGCCTCGGCCACGCTCATCTGCAGCACGTCGGCGATGCTCCGGCCGTGCCACTTGGCCTGGAGCGTCTCGGAGGAGTAGCGGCGGCCCTTGCAGGCCTCGCACTCCACCCACACGTCCGGCAGGAAGTGCATCTCCACGCGGCGCTGGCCGAGCCCCTCGCAGGCCTCGCAGCGGCCGCCGGGCACGTTGAAGGAAAACGTCCGCGGGGTGAAACCGCGGGTCCGCGCCTCCGGCACCTTGGCGAACAGCTGCCGCATGTGGTCGAAGACGCCGGTGTACGTGGCCGGCGTCGAACCGGGCGTCGTGCCGATCGCCTCCTGGTCGACGAGGATCACCCGGTCGATGGCGTCGAGGCCCGTGATGCCGTCGTGGCGGCCGGGCTGCTCCCGGGCCGCGTGCAGCCGCCGGGCCGCCGCCCGCCAGAGCACCTCGAGCACGAGCGACGTCTTGCCGGAGCCGCTGGGCCCCGTCACGGCCGTGAGGATTCCCAGCGGAAACCGTGCGTCGATCCCCTGGAGCGTGCGGTGGCGGACGCCGCGGCACTCGATCCAGCCGGCCGGCTCCCGCCGGCCCCGCTCCCGCTTCCGCGCGAGCACCGCGTCGCAGGCCCGCTTGTCCTCGAGATACGGGCCGGTCACGCTCCGCTTCATGGCGGCCAGTTTCGCGGGCGGCGCGTGGGCCACGATCGTGCCCCCCTCGCGGCCGCTGCCCGGCCCGAAGTCGAGGGCCTCGTCGGCCGCGGCCACGACGTCGCGGTCGTGCTCGACCACGACCACCGTGTTGCCGAGGTCGCGGAGCTTGCCGAGGGCCGCGATCAGGCGGTGGGTGTCGCGGGGATGCAGGCCGATCGTCGGCTCGTCGAGCACGTAGAGCACGCCGGTGAGGCCGCTGCCCACCTGGGCCGCCAGCCGGATCCGCTGCAGCTCGCCGCCGGAGAGGCTGCCGGCCGGCCGGGCCATGTCGAGGTAGTCGAGGCCGACGTCGACGAGGAATGCGACGCGGCTCCCGAGCTCCCGCAACAGGTCGCCCGCGATCTTCCGCTCGTCGGGGGCCAGCGCGACGGTGGCCAACTCCCGCTGCAGCCGGCCCAGCGGCAGGCGGCACCAGACGTCGAGCGGCCGGCCCCAGAGCGTGACGGCGGCGGCCACGTCGGCCAGCCGGCTGCCGCCGCACTCGCTGCAGGGCACCTCGTCGAGCACCGCGTCGACCTTGCCCCGCAGGGCGGCGACCAGCCGCGCGGCCTCCTCGCAGGCGTTCTCCAGGCCCTTGAACTGGAACGCGAACCCGGCCTGCGGCACTTCGATCCACTTCTCGCCCGTGCCCTCGAACAGCACCCGCTGCCGCACGCCCGGAATCTCGGCCAGTGGCAGGTCGAGCGGCAGGCCTGTCGCCTTGCCGAGAGCCTGAAGCATGAGGCGGCCCACCTGGCGGCCGGCGGGTCCGGCGAGGGTGGGCCAGAGGTCGAGCGCGCCTGCGTTGAGCGGGAGCGACTCGTCGCGGACGAGGGCCTTGCGATCGATGCCGGCCCGCGTGCCGAGGCCGTCGCAGCTCGGGCACCAGCCCAGGGGGCTGTTGAACGAGAACTGCCGCGGCTCGAGCGGCTTGAAGCCGCGGCCGCAGTCGGGGCAGGCCAGCCGGCGGCTGTGCACCTCGACCGGCCAGTCGGGCTCCTCGACCCCCTCGATCGCCCGGGCCACCAGCAGCGTGCCGCCCCCGGCCGTGAAGGCCGCCTCCACGCTCTGGGCCAGCCGACTGCGGTCCTTCGCGTCGGCGGTGACGCGGTCGATCACGATCTCGATCCGGCTCTTGCGCTTGCGGTCGAGCGCGGGCCGCTCGTCGAGGCGGACCGTTCGGCCGTCGATCCGCACGCGGACGTGACCCGCGGCCCGCAGCGCCGTGAACAGCGCCTCGGGCGTCTGCCCCACCTTCAGTTCCATCGGCGCCAAGAGCAGCAGCCGCGCGCCGGCGGCCTGCTCCAGGATCCGCTCGACGGTCTGGTCGACGCTCTGGGCGCCCACCGGCGTGCCGCAATCGGGGCAGTGCATGATGCCGAGCCGGGCCGCCAGCACGCGGAAGTGGTCGTACATCTCCGTGAGCGTGCCGACCGTCGACCGCGGCGTGCCGGCGCCTCCCCGCTGCTCGATCGCCACCGCGGGCGACAGTCCCTCGATCTTCTCGAACACGGGCTTGGGCACCTGGCCGACGAACTGCCGGGCGTACGGCGACAGGCTCTCCACGTACCGCCGCTGCCCCTCGGCGTAGAGGGTGTCGAAGGCGAGCGACGTCTTGCCCGACCCGCTGGGGCCGCAGCAGACCGTCATCGCGCCGCGGGGGATGTCGGCGTCGACCTGCTTGAGGTTGTGCAGCGCGGCGCCGCGGATGGCGATCGCCGGCGGCCCGGGATCGCGGGACGACTCGGTCACCGTGGCGAGCATCGCCTTCACGGCCGCCGCGTCGGCCACCTTCCGCCGCCGCACGGCCGGCCGCCGCGTCGGCCGGGCCGCCGGGGCCCGCGCCGCGGCCAGGACGGGCCCGAGCGCCTTGCCTGTATGCGAGGCCTTCACCTTCGCCACCTGCTCCGGCGTGCCGGCGGCCACGATCCGGCCGCCCCCCGCGCCCCCTTCCGGCCCCAGGTCGACCACCCAGTCGGCCCGCTTGACGACGTCGAGGTTGTGCTCGACCACGAGCACCGTGTTGCCCGCGTCGACGAGCCGCTCGAGCACGCCCAGGAGCTGCCGGACGTCGGCCATGTGCAGGCCCGTCGTCGGCTCGTCGAGCACGTACAGCGTCCTGCCGGTCGACCGCTTCGCCAGCTCCCGCGAGAGTTTCACCCGCTGGGCCTCGCCGCCGGAGAGCGTGGGCGAGGGCTGGCCGAGGTGCAGGTAGTCGAGCCCCACGTCGCACAGCGTGCCGAGCTTGCGGGCGATGTCGGGCGCGTCGGCGAACAGCTCCCGGGCCTCGCCGATCTCCATGTTCAACAGTTCCGCGACGTGCTTTCCCTTCCAGCGGACCTCGAGCGTGTCCTTCGCGAACCGGGCGCCGCCGCAGACCTCGCAGGTCACCCACACGTCGGCGAGGAAGTCCATGTCGAGGCGGACCGACCCGTTGCCCTCGCAGGCCTCACAGCGGCCGCCCGCCACGTTGAAGCTGAACCGTCCCGCCTTCCAGCCGCGCTTCTTGGCCTCGGGCAGCATGGTGAACAGCGCGCGGATGTCGTCCCAAACCTTGACGTAGGTGGCCGGGTTGCTCCGCGGCGTGCGGCCGATCGGGGACTGGTCGATGACGATCACCTTGTCGAGCAGGTCGGCGCCGTGGATGGCGTCGAAGTCGCCGGGACTCGCCGCCTCGCTGCCCAGCCGTCGCCGCAGCTCCGGCTCGAGCACGTCGCCGACGAGCGAGCTCTTGCCGCTGCCCGACACGCCCGTGATGCACACGAGCACGCCGAGCGGGATCTCCACGTCCACGTTCTTGAGGTTGTTGTGCCGCACGCCCTCGAGCCGCAGTGTGCCGGCGGCCGGCTTCCGGCGGCGGTCGGGCACGGGGATCGACTCGCGGCCCGCCAGGAACCCGCCGGTGACGCTCCGTTCGCTCGCCGCGACGTCCGCGGGCGTGCCCGCGGCCACCACCTCGCCGCCGCGCTTGCCCGGCCCGGGGCCGAAGTCCACGACCCAGTCGGCCGCCCGGATCGTCTCCTCGTCGTGCTCGACGACCACCACCGTGTTGCCCTTGTCGCGGAGGGCCTCGAGCGCCCCCAGCAGCTTCACGTTGTCGCGAGCGTGCAGGCCGATCGACGGCTCGTCGAGCACGTAGAGCACCCCGGAGAGCCCCGAGCCGATCTGGGCGGCGAGGCGGATCCGCTGGCTCTCGCCGCCGGAAAGCGTGGGTGCCTTGCGGTCGAGGGCCAGGTAGCCGAGGCCCACCTGGTCGAGGAAGGCGAGCCGGCCGAGGATCTCCTTCATCAGCTCGACCGAGATCACCCGCTGCGTGTCGTCGACCGCGATCTCGGCCAGGAACGCCCGCGCCTCGGAGATCGGCAGCCCGCACAGGCCGTCGAGCGAGAGCTCGGCGCCGCGGGCGGCCTTGGCGGCCGACCGGATCCGCACCGCCCGCGCCTGGGGCGCGAGCCGGGCGCCCCCGCAGACGTGGCACGGTGTCACGCTCATGTACTTCTCGATCATCCGCCGCAGGATGCCGCTCTTGGCGTTCCGCCAGCGGTTGGCCAACAACGCGAGGATGCCCTCGAACTTCGTCTTCGCCCCGCGCTCCGCCCGCCCCCGCTTCCACGAGAGCTTGATCTCCTCGAGGCCCGTGCCCGAGAGCCAGATCTTCCGCTGCTGCGGCGTGAGGTCCTTCCAGGGCGTGTCGAGCAGCGTGCCGGGGGGCAGCTTCCGGCGAGCCTCGGCATGGGCCGCGACCCCGTTGCACAGCCGGCGCAGCCAGCGCGGCATGTCGCGGTAGCCGCCGATGATCGCCAGCGCTCCCTTGCGGAGCGACTTCTCGGGGGCGGCGACGAGCTTCGTCGGATCGATGCCGTAGATGTCGCCGAGGCCGTCGCAGGCCGGGCAGGCCCCCTGGGGGCTGTTGAAACTAAAGAGCTGTGGCTCGGGGGTGTCGTAGCTCACGCCGCAGGCGATGCACGCGTAGCGGCTGGAGAGCACGAGGTCGTCCGCCGGCTCCCCCTCAGCCGCGACGATCACCTGGCCGCCGCCGGTCTTGAGCGCCAGCTCCACCGCCTCCGCCAGCCGGCTGCGGGTCTCGGCCGACGGCACGAGCCGGTCGACCACGACCTCGATCGTGTGCTTGAGTTGCTTTTCGAGGGCCGGCGGGTCCTCCACGCGGCACACGGTGCCGTCCACCCGGGCCCGCGTGAATCCCTGCCGCACGAGGTCCGCGAACAGGTCGCGGTGCTCGCCCTTCGCGTCCCGCACCAGCGGCGCCAGCACCATCGCCCGCACGCCCTGCCGGGCCGCGAGGATCCGCTCCACGATCTG
>JBJTHX010000264.1:0-6240 GCA_046094745.1 Planctomycetia bacterium | reverse complement strand
GTGTTCATGGATCCGCCGCTGGAAGAGCACCTCGTCCAGCACGGCGTGCCGGAGGCCGTGAGTTTCGAGCGGGCGAGCCCCAGTCCGCGGGCCCGCGCGAAGAACTGGGAGTCCTTCGGGTTCGAGAGCGGATAGCCGCCCTCGATGTAGTCGACGCCGGCCTCGTCGAGCCGCCGCGCGATCGCGAGCTTGTCCTCGAGCGAGAAGTTGACGCCCTCGCCCTGGCTGCCGTCACGGAGGGTCGTGTCGTAGATCTCGATGGTGCGCATGGGGGGCGTGCCCGGCATGAATCAGGCTGGAGCCGGAACGGCCGGCACGAGGTCCGTGTGGCGAAAGTCGTCGCCCTTGAAGAGCAACGGCTCGCTCCGCAGTTTCGCCAACGCGTAACTGAAGCAGTCGCCGAAGTTGAGTCGTGCCGGATGTCCCGAACCGCGGCCATAGGCGCGGTAGGCCGCCCGGGCGAGCCGCACCTGCTCGGCATCGACCGGCTCGATCGCCGCCCGCGACTCGCGAATGAAGGCGTCGAAGTCCATGCTCGCCACCGGGCTCGCCGCCAGGTCGATGCGGATTGCCGTCTCGAGCCAGGTGGCCGCGGACAGTCGGCAGCCGTCGCCCCGCTCGATCGCCTGGGCGTAGACGGGGGCATCGGCTTCTGAAAAGAGGATCGCGAGGATCGCGGAACTGTCGAGGATCATTTCGGCAGTCCGCGTTCGTCGTAGAGCAGTTCCGCATGGTCCGCCGAGTCGAAAGGCGGCCGCAGATGGGCCGTGCAATGGCGGCCGATGCCGAGGAGCCGGTCGGCGAGGGCCGGGCCCCGCTCCGCGACCGCCGCGCGGTCGAGCCGCTCCTGGAGGGCCCGCTTCACGGCCTCGGTGATGCTCTCGCCCGTCCGCTCGGCGAGCCGTCGGGCCAAGGCGTCGGCCTCGGGGTCCTTGATGCTGAGGGTCATCGGGTTGCCTTCTGGAAACCGTAGGTTGCCTTCTAGAATAGTTCGGCGACCCGCGATTGCAAGCCCGTCAAGCGTCGTCGCGGCCATCCGCATCGAACGACTCGTCGTCCGCGGCGTCGAGGTCGTCGGACTCGTCGTCCCACTCCGCGGATTCCTCGTCCGCCTCCTCGGCGTCGGTCTCCTCGACGGCGGCGACGGGGGCCGGGGCCACGGCGTGCGGGTGGATCTTCCGTGTCCGCGGCGGCGGGTCGGGAGGCAGGGCGGGGCTGCCGCTGCGGGCCGCCCACTCCTCCATCGTGATCAGCACCTCGCGGGCCTGGCTGCCGGCGTACTGGCCGACGACGCCGTCCTCGGCCATGAAGTCGATGAGGCGGGCCCCGCGGCCGTAGCCCACGCCGAGCGCCCGCTGCAGGAGCGACACGCTGCCGCGGCCCTCGCGGATCACCACCTCCACGGCCGCCTCGTAGAGGTCGTCCTTGTCCTTGGGGCTCGGCCCCTTCGGCGCGTCGCCCGCCGGCGCCGGCTGCAGGTTCACCAGTTCCGCCGCGTACTGCGGCTCGCTCGTGCCGATCGCCCCCATCACGCGGCCAATCTCGTCGTCGCTGACGAACGTGCCCTGGCCGCGGAGGATCTGGCTCGTGCCGGGCGAGAGGAAGAGCATGTCGCCGTTGCCGAGCAGCTTGTCGGCCCCGCATTCGTCGAGCACCACGCGGCTGTCGGTGCGGCTGGCCACCTGGAAGGCGATCCGGGCCGGCAGGTTGCTCTTGATGAGGCCCGTGATCACGTCCACCGTCGGCTTCTGCGTGGCCAGGATGAGGTGGATGCCCACCGCCCGGCTCTTCTGGGCGAGGCGGATGATGTACTGCTCGATCTCCTTGCCCGCCGTCATCATCATGTCGGCGATCTCGTCGGCGATCATCAGGATGAACGGCATCGTGGTGGGGATCAGGGCCGCCTCCTCGTCGCTGGCGGGGCCGATCCGCTTCAGCAGCGCGTCGCGGCCGAGCTGGTTGTACTGCGCGAGGTGGCGGACGCCGGCCTTCGCCAGCAGCGTGTACCGCTCCTCCATCTTCTCCACCGCCCAGGCGAGGATCGCCTCGGCCTTCTTCATGTCGGTGACCACCGGGTGCATGAGGTGCGGCAGCGACTTGTACGGCGTGAGTTCGACCATCTTCGGGTCGATCATCAGCATCCGCACCTCGTCGGGCCGCCGCGTCATGAGCATCGAGACGATGATCGAGTTCAAGCACACGCTCTTGCCCGTGCCGGTGCGGCCGGCGATGAGGAGGTGGGGCAGGCTGGCCATGTCGACCACCATCGGGTTGCCGGCCACGTCCTTGCCGAGGTAGATCGGGATCTTCATCGAGCGGCTCTTGGCCTGCGTCTCCTCGATCACCTCGCGGAGGCGGACCATCTGCCGGGTGGTGTTGGGGACCTCGATGCCGACCGAGTTCTTGCCCGGGATCGGGGCCACGATGCGGACGCTGGGCACCCGCAGGGCGATCGCCAGGTCGTCGGCCAGGTTCGTGATCTTGGCCAGCCGCAGGCCGGCCTCGAGCTCGATCTCGTACTGCGAGATCACCGGGCCGGTCTCGATCTCGACCACCTTCACCTTGAAGCCGAACTCGGCGAACGTCTTTTCCAGCACGCGGGCCCGCTCGCGGACCTCCTGCTCCTGCTGGTCGAGTTCGAGGTGCTCGGTGGGCAGGAGAAGGTCGAGGCCCGGCAGTTCGTAGTCGGCGGCCGGGTCGGGCGCGAGTTCGAGCGGCGGGGGCTGGTGGCGGCGGCTGGCGAGCGAGCGGATCGGCACGGCGGCGGCCGGGGCGGCGGTCGCATCCTCCGCGTTCTCCTCGTCGGCGTCGACCGCCGAGTCCTCGGCCTCGTCCAGATCCTCGTCGGCCTCCACCTCGTCGGTCACGACGGTCGGCGGCGCGCGGCGGCGGACGCGGATCGTGGGCTCGGCGTCGTCGTCCACCTCCGCGTCGTCGTCGCCTTCCGGCGCGCCCTCCGGCGTCAGCCGGCGGCGCAGGCCGGGGAAGCCCGCCGTGGCGGCCAGGGCGTCGTCCGCGGCCCGGCGGGCCGCGACTCGGGCGGCCCGCGAGCGGAAGGCCGTGATCACCGCCTCGCCGGCCGCCACGAGCCCGCGGGCCAACCGCACGAGCAGCGCGTCGCAGGCGAGGAACAATCCCGCGGCCGTGACCGCCGAGACGACGATCGCCGCGCCCGTCCGGGCGAAATAGGCCTCCGCGAAGAACCGGCCGAGGGCGCCCGCGCGGCCGCCCGCGCCCCACAGCGGCCGTTCGACCCAGTCGGGCAGGAACATGGCCAGGAGCGTGCACGCGCCGGCGGTGGCGAGCACGGCGCCCGCGGTCCGCAGCGGCAGGTCGGGCATCGCCCGCCGCCGCAAGAGGGCCACGTCGAACCCGCGGGCCAGGCCGACGACGAACCACGCGGCCAGGCCAAAGGCCTCGTACAGGCCGGTGGCGATCGTGGAGCCGAAGAGCCCGCAGGCGTTGCTCGCGCGGGCATGCGGCGGAAACATCCGCGCCGCGGGCGGGTCGGCCGGGTCGAAGGTGGCGAGCGCCACGACGACCAGCGCGCAGGCCGCCAGGAGCCCGAGCGCCGTCAGGTCGCGGACGCGGTCCCGCGGGACGACAACCGGCGGTTCGGCGGCGGGCCGGGCGGGGCCGCGGGCGGCCGGTGCGAACGGGGACGTGAGCGAGCGGTCGACGAAGGCCATGCGAAGTCCTCGGGAAACGGTCCAAGGCAACTCTACAGGCCGGTTTCGGGACGGTCGGGCGCGGCGCGTGGGCCGCCGCCGGCCGAGCCTGTGCAGGCTGCGGGTCGTGCGGGCTGCGCAAGCCGTGCCGGCGCGGGTGCGGTTTTCGCCGCCGGCGAGCCGACGTTCTGGATGCCATGGCCGCATCCTCGCCCCCCGCCTCGTCGCCGCTGCCCGGCGGCCGTCCGCTCCGCCGGCAGGCCGTGCGGCAGCTCGTGGAGGTGGCCGCGATCGTGCTCGCAGCCGCGATCGTGTACCGGGCCTGGGCCGCCGGGGCGATCGGCCCGACGGGCGTGTGCCTGCTGGTCACCGCCCTCGCGGTCGCGAAGACGGCCTACTTTCTCCTCGAAAACCTCCAGCACATCCTGCTGGCCACGTCGCACGAGATCCCGTACCACCGGTTCCTGGCCCTGATGGGCGTGAACATGGCCCAGATCACGGCCTCGTTCGCCCTCGACTTCTGGCTCCTCGAACTCGCCGAGGCCGGCAGCTTCAGCGGCTTCGCGGCGGGCATGCGGTCCGGCGAGGTGTTCTTCGACTGCCTCTTTTACAGCGTGCTCAACTTCTCGTTCTTCGGGTTCGGCGAGATCATGCCGCAGACGCCCTCCGCGAAGATCGTCACGCTCCTGGAGGTGATCCTGGCCTTCTTCACGGTGATCTTCCTGCTCTCCGCCTTCATCAGCCTCAAGGACTCGCTGCGGGGCGGCCGCGGCCGCTGACCGGCTCTCCATGCAGCCCGCCACCGCCACGCTCGCCGCCGGCGTCACGGCCGGACTGGTCTCCGGCGCGTGCAACGCGGTGGCCTTCCTGGTCTCGCGGCACCACGCCACGGCGAGCCGGGGCGGTGGCCTGCGGCTGCTCGTCCTGGCCCACCTCGTGATGGCCGCGGCCTGCCTGCCGGTGGCCTGGTCCCTCTGGCCGCGGCAGGGGCTCGACGCGGCCACCTGCCTGCCGCCGCTCGTCGGCTCGATCGCCTGCTACCTCGCCGGGCAGGCCGCGCTCATCGCCTCCCTGCGGCGGGCCGACGCCTCGCGGGTCGTGCCGCTGCTGGCGCTGAAGATCGTGGCCCTGGCGGTGATCGTCAGCTGTCTGCCGGGCGAGCGGCTCGACCTGCGGCAGTGGGCCGCCGTGGGGCTGTGCGTCGTGGCGGCCGTGGTGCTCCAGGGCCGCCGTGATCCGGTGCCCGCGGGCGTCGTCGGGCTGATGCTCGCCGCCTGCCTGGGCTTCGCGGCCACCGACCTGCTCGTCGTGCGGTTGATCGACGCGGTGCAGGCGGTGGATCCTTCCCGGCCGCGGCTCTGGGCCAGCCTGCTGGCGGCGGCGGTGACCTACGTCTGCTGCGGCGGCGTGGCCGCGGTGTTCCTGCCGATCGCCCGGCCGCGACGCGGCGACTGGCGGGCCGCCGGCTGGTACGGGTTCGTGTGGCTCGTGGGCATGGCGACCCTGTTTGCCTGCTTCGGCGCGCTGGGGGCCGTGTTCGGCAACGTGCTCTTGTCGTCGCGTGGGCTGTTCGCCGTGGTGATCGGCGCCGTGCTGGCCCACCGGGGCTGGCACGAACTGGAGCAGCGGGTCGACCGGGCTGCGCTCCTGCGGCGGGTCGTCGCCACGCTCCTCATGACCGCCGCGATCGCGCTGTACGTGATCGACGTCGCGTGACCCTGGGCCGGGGTCTGGTATTCTTCTGAAAGCGGCACGGCCCGACCACGAGGTGAGGCTCATGGACCCGAAGACACAGACTGCGGGACCAGCAGACATTCCCCCGGACCTGTTGGCTGATTTCGAGGCCGCCGCCAGGCGACCGTTGCGCCAGCGGATGCGCTACGCCTTCATTCACACCCACAAGCCCGTGCTGGACGACGCCGCCTTTCGGGCGTTCGACACGACGGCCGATTATCGGCGCTGGTGCGAGCAGAACCTTCCTGACTGGCTGGGATATGGCCGCGTTCGACTACCGGCAGGCTGAAGAGATTCGCGACGCGTTCGCCCGGCATGGGTGCCGGTATCTCTTCATCGGCAAGTCGGGAGCGATCCTCCTCGGCTTCCCCGACACCACGCAGGACGCCGACCTGTTCGTCGAGAAGTCCGCCCGGAACGGCGCGGCGATCGTCGCGGCGCTGCGCGAAATCGGCTTCGCCCTCGATGACGACCAGGCCGGGCAGGTGATCGGCGGCAAGGACTTCGTGCAGCTGAAGAACGGGCCCTTCGATCTCGATCTCGTGTTCGCGCCCGACGGCATCGAACGCTTCGAGGACGCATGGGGCCGGCGCGTGGTCGTGGAGGGATTTCCGGTCTGCCACATCGACGACATCATCGCCAGCAAGTCCGCCACCAACCGGCAGAAGGACCGCGAGAGTTTGCCGCGGCTCGAGTCGTTCCGGCTGTATCTGCGGCGCGAAGGCCGGGCGTGAGGGGCCGTCGGCCGGCCGTCAGGCGAGGATGCCCTTCACGACTTTCCCGTGCACGGGATGGTTCACGCACAGCCACGGCGTCGTGCCGTGCTGTGCTTGGCTCC
>JBJTHX010000263.1:0-3868 GCA_046094745.1 Planctomycetia bacterium | reverse complement strand
GTCCACGGCCTGCCGCACCGGCTCCGCGTACCGCCCCTGGGTGGTCGTGGAGCCTTCCATGAGAAGCGCCGTGCCGGCCAGCGCCGTCATCGGCGTCGGATAGCGGCCCTCGTTCGCCGCCCAGTTACCGCGCCGCGACTGCCGGCCGGCCAGCCCGTCGAGTCCCTTCGAGACAACCTGTTCCACCTTGGCGTCGGCGGCCACCACGGGCGCGGCCGGCAGGCAGACACAGGCCGCGAGCGCCATCGTTACCCGCGCACGGACCTGGGAGGATCGGCTGCTGGTCTGCGTGGGCAGCCGCGACGCGGGCGAGGGACCGGAGGCGGGCGACCAGCATGCGGTCACGCCGTTGCAGCAGATGCTCATCTCGGGGGTGGCGACGCAGCCGCTGGGATACAGCGTTTGGGCGGTCGACCGCGAAACCGGCCGATCGCTGTGGACGGTGCCGGCGACGGCCTCCCGCCACTGCCTGCTGGCCGGGCAGCCGGTCGGCCTGCCCGTGCTCGTGTTCGCCCGCCAGATCCAGCGGAACCACGACCGGGGCAGCACGTTCCTGAGCGTGCTGTGCCTCGACAAGCGGACAGGCCATGCCGTTCTGGAGGACGACCGGATTCCCGCCCAGCCGCACCTGCTCTTCGGCTGCGACGTCGTCGGCGACCCGGACCGCCACACGATCACCGTCCGGGAGCACGGTGGCGACCCGCAGCGGGTGACGCTGGAGTTCACCGACGGTCCGATGCCACCCCGACCGCCCCATCAGGCCGGCCGTCCGGTCAAGGCCGACGGCCTGTTCGACGACGTGCGGCGGCTGCTGGAAAGCCTGTTGCCCGAGCGCGGTGAGTGAAGGAGCCCGGTTCATGGTTCGCCATCCGCCGTTTTCACAGGTCCGTGCGCGGGTAACGATGGCGCTCGCGGCCTGTGTCTGCCTGCCGGCCGCGCCCGTGGTGGCCGCCGACGCCAAGGTGGAACAGGTTGTCTCGAAGGGACTCGACTGGCTGGCCGGCCGGCAGTCGCGGCGCGGTAACTGGGCGGCGAACGAGGGCCGCTATCCGACGGCGATGACGGCGCTGGCCGGCACGGCGCTGCTCATGGAAGGCTCCACGACCACCCAGGGGCGGTACGCGGAGCCGGTGCGGCAGGCCGTGGACTACCTCGTGGGGCGGTCCCGCCCCAACGGCCTCATCGGCGACCCGAAGAACGACGACCGCTACACCTACGGCCACGGGTTCGCGATGCTCTTTCTATCGCAGGTGCTGGGCGAGGAGGAGGACGAACGGCGCCGTGAGGAGCTGGTGCAGGTGCTCACCCGGGCGGTCGAGTTCTCCGGGCGGGCGCAGACCAAGGATGGCGGCTGGGGCTACGTGAGCGCGAAGGACGGCCACGACTTCGACGAGGGGTCGACCACGATCACGCAGGTCCAGGGGCTGCGCGGCTGCCGCAACGCCGGCATTCCCGTGCCGCGCGAGATCATCGAGCGGGCGATCGCCTACATCCATGCCTGCACGCTCCCGGACGGCGGCGTGCAGTACAGCTCGAAGGGAGGCGGCGGCCGGCCCGCGATCTCGGCGGCGGCCATCGCCTGCCTGTTCAATGCGGGCGAGGAGGACGACACCCACGTGCCGCGGATGCTGGCCTACGCCGAGAGCCACCTGGGCAACATCGGCAACGCCAGCTTCGGCCACTGGCACTACGCCCACTATTACTACTCCCAGGTGATGTATCGCGCCGGGGGACGGAAGTGGGAGTCGTACCGCAGCCAGGTGGAGAAGCGGCTCGTCGCCGAGGCCCAGGCCGATCGCGACGGGATGTTCTGGCCGCAGGGCTATATCGGGCCGGTCTACACGACCGCCACGAACCTCGCGATTCTCCAGCTCGACAGGGGCGCGCTTCCGATCTACCAGCGTTGATGCGACGATGAAGTCGTGGGGCCGCGCGGCCCCGCCGCCGTCCCCGACCGTCCCCGGAGTCCCGCATGTCGTCCCCCGCAGCCCCGGCCGTCGAACGCCTGCACGCCGCCCGTGATCGGATTCTCGAGCAGCTCGCGCGGGTGATCGTCGGCCAGTCCGCGGTGATCGAGGAGCTGCTCATCTGCCTGTTCAGTCGCGGTCACTGCCTCCTCGAGGGCGTGCCCGGCCTGGCCAAGACGCTGCTCGTGAGCACGCTCGCCCGGAGCCTCGACCTGTCCTTCAGCCGCATCCAGTTCACGCCCGACCTGATGCCCGCCGACATCACCGGCACCGACGTCCTGGAGGAGGACAAGGCCACGGGCGCGCGGCAGGTGCGGTTCCTCGAGGGCCCGTTGTTCGCCAATGTCGTGCTCGCCGACGAGATCAATCGCACGCCCCCCAAGACGCAGGCGGCACTCCTCGAGGCGATGCAGGAACGGCAGGTCAGCGTGGGACGGACGCGGCACCGGCTACCCGACCCGTTCTTCGTGCTGGCGACGCAGAATCCGCTCGAACAGGAGGGCACCTACCCGCTGCCCGAGGCGCAGCAGGACCGGTTCATGTTCAAGGTGTTCGTCCGCTATCCCTCCTTCGACGAGGAGTTCGAGATCGCGCGTCGAACGACCGGACTGCCCCCGGCCGACGCCGAGCCGGTGCTCTCCGCGGCGGACATCCTCGACCTGCAGCGCCGCGTGCGCGAGGTGCCCGTCAGCGACCACCTCGTGCGGTACGCCCTGACGCTCGTGCGGCAGACCCGCGCCGGCGAGCGGGGTGTGCCCGATTTCGTCTCCGACCAGCTCACCTGGGGCGCCGGGCCGCGGGCCGTGCAGTTCCTCGTCGTCGGGGCGAAGGCCCGGGCGATCCTCCGGGGCCGCAGCCACGTCGCCGTCGAGGACATCCAGGCGCTCGCCGCGCCGGTGCTTCGGCACCGGATCGTCGTCGGCTTCGCCGCCGAGAGCGAGGGCGTCACGCCCGACGCCATCATCGCGCGGATCATCGAGCACACCCCGGCCAGAGAGGACGAGCTGACGCGTGACCCGCGGTTCCAGACGATATTTGCGTCCTGACGCGATCGCCCGCATCGCCCGGCTCGAGCTGCGGGCGCGGGCGGTCGTGGAGGGCGTGCTGGCCGGGCTGCACAAGAGCCCCTTCAAGGGGCAGAGTGTGGCGTTCCTGCAGCACCGGGAGTACGCCCCCGGCGACGACCTGCGCCGCGTGGATTGGAAGGTCTGGGCCCGCCAGGACCGGCTCACCGTCAAGGAGTTCGAGGAGGAGACCGACCTCCGCCTCACGCTGCTGGTCGATGGCTCGGCGAGCATGGACTACGCGCCTGACCGGCCGGCCACTCCCCGGCTCGGCAAGTACGACTGTGCCGCCACGCTGGCGGCCAGCCTGGCCTGGCTGGCGCTCTCGCACGGCGACGCGGTGGGATGCGCCGTGTTCGACGACCACGTGCGGGCCGCCACGCCCGCCCGCACGGCCCGGTCGCACGTGGGCGAGATCGTGGAGGTGCTGGAGCGGCCGCGGTCGGGCCGCGGGACCGCCTTCGCCCCCGTGCTCCGCGAACTGGCCGAGACGCTCCCGCCGCGGGGCCTGGTGGCGATCGTCACCGATCTCCTCGGCGACCGGGCCGGCGTCTTCCAGGGGATGCGGCTGCTGCGGAAGCGGGGCCACGACCTCGTGCTCCTCCACGTCATGGACGACGACGAACTCGACTTCCCATTCGAGGGAGCGACCCGCTTCGAGGGGCTCGAGCTGCCCGAGCAGGTGGCCTGCAACCCGCGGGCACTGCGGGCCGGCTACCTCGAGGCGGTGGAGGCGTTCCTCGGCGAGGCCCGGCGGCAGGCCGGTCGTCCGCCGCGCGATCTCGAACTCCTCGTCGAAGGAGGGATAGCGGACGAAGACCTTGAACATGAACCGGT
>JBJTHX010000262.1:0-5518 GCA_046094745.1 Planctomycetia bacterium | reverse complement strand
ACGCCGTGAGCCTCGTGGGCGACGCCGTCGGCCGGATGTTCTTCCACGGCCTCGGCGCCGGCCAGATGGGCGGCGATCGGCCCCACGATCTTCGCGTCGATCTCCTCGATCGCCTTCACCTTCTCCGCCGCGTCGCCCTGGTGGCTCGCCTCGTCGGGCGCCTCGACGTGGACGCAGACGAGGTCGGCGTTGCCGAGCTCGGCGATCGCGTAGCGGCCCTTGGCCGCGTAGTCGGTGTCGAGGTAGCCGGTGGCGCCGGGCACCTCGAGCCGCTTCCAGCCGGCGAGCGCTGCGAGGCCGCGGAGCAGGTCGACGGCCGTGATCATCGTGCCGTTGACGCCGTAGCGGGTGGCGAAGGGCTCGAAGGCCGGCGCCCGGCCGGCGCCCCACAGCCAGACGTGCGTCGCCGGCCGCTGGCCCGCGGCGATCCGGGCGGCGTTGACCGGATGGCCGGCGAGCCAGCCGGCGCTCGCGACCATGATCTCGGTGAGCAGGCCGCTGCCGGTGCCGCGTGGAAACGCGCCGGTGACCGGCTTGTCCATGAGGTCGTGCGGCGGCGTGGCGGAAAGATCGGGGCCGAGCGGGGCCGGGCCACCATCGCCGCGGTAGAGAAACAGGTTGCGGTAGCTGACGCCGGGCACGAACCGCCAGGCGGCGGCGAGGCCGGGAAAATCCCGCTCCAGGCCGCGTTGGGCCGCCTCCAGGAGCGCCGTCGCCTCGGCCGTCGTGACGTGGCCGGCGGTGAAATCCTCCATCACGCGGTCGCGGACCGTGACGAGGTTGCACCGCACGGCCCAGTCGGCCGGGCCGATCGCGATCCCCTGGGCCGCCGCCTCCAAGGGCGCGCGGCCCGTGAAGAAGGCCAGCGGGTCGTAGCCGAGGAGGCTCATGCAGGCCACCTCGGAGCCCGGAGGGAGCGCGTCGGGCACGTGGTTCGTGAGGCCGACGCGGCCGCGGGTGGCGAGGGCGTCGAGGGCGGGCGTCCGCGCCGCCTGGAAGGGCGTGCGGCCCCCGAGCGAAGCCTGCGGGGCGTCGGCGGCGCCATCGGGAATGATCACGACGTACTTCATCGGGCCGTCACTCGGCGAGCACCGACAGGCAGACGCTCTTGCCGGCCACGACGTCCGAGGCGTCGATATGAGCGAGGGCCTTGGCCATCGCCGTCGCCCCGCAGGCGTGCGTCATGATCACCAGCGGCACCGCGGCCCCCGAGGACCCCGAGGGCTCGTGCTGGATCATCGAGGCGATCGAGATCCGATGCTCGCCGAGGATGCCGGTGATCCGCGAGAGCACGCCGGGTCGGTCGCTGGCGGCCACGCGGAGGAAGTGCCGCTCCTGCAGGTCGGCCCCGCCGATCCGCGCGGCCGGACCCTCGGCGTCGAGCACGCCGGTGGTGCGGAACGTGATCGCCGCCCGCCCCACGCCCGTGACGATGATGTCGGCCACCCCGGCCGAGGCGGTGGGCATCTGGCCGGCGCCGAGGCCGTGGAAGAACATCCGGCCGACGGCGTCGCCCACGAGGCTCACGGCGTTGTAGGCACCGCGGGTCTCGGCCAGCGGCGTGCCCGCCCTGACGAGCGCGGGAGCCACGCGGAGCGCGACGCCGTCTCCCGAGCGGCTCGCCCGGGCCACGAGCCGCACGCGGTAGCCGAGTTCAGCCGCCTGGGCCATGAGGTCACGATCGACGCCCTCGTTGCCGGTCCGCGGACTATCGGCCCTGGGCACCCGGACGCCGAGGGCGAGAGGGGCGCGGCTCGCACGCTTCTGCGTGGCGTCGGTGCCGTCCACGTCCATCGCCGGATCGGCCTCGGCGTAGCCCTTCGCCTGGGCGAGGGCGAGCGTCTCGGCATAGCCGGCTCCGTCCTCCTCCATCTTCGAGAGGATGAAGTTGCTCGTGCCGTTCAAGATCCCGCGGATGCTCTCGATCCGGTTGGCCGCGAGGCATTCGCCGATCGCGGCCACGATCGGGATCCCGCCGGCCACGGCCGCCTCGAAGGCGATGGAGCGGCCCTTCCGCCGGGCCAGGTCGAAGAGTTCGGGACCGTGCTCGGCGAGCAGGGCCTTGTTGGCGGTGACGACATCCTTCCCGTGTTCGAGCAGCTCGATCATCATCGACCGCGCCGGCCCGAGGCCGCCCACGAGGAGGGCCGCCACGCTGATCGAAGGATCGCGGGAGACGGTGCGGATGTCGGTCGAAACGCGGTCGGCCGGCAGCCGCAGGCCCCGGTCACGGCCGACGTCGCGGCACACGGCCCGTTCGACGACGATCGGGCGGCCGGCGTGCCGGGTGATGCGGTCGGCCGACTCGACGAGCAGCCGGACAACGCCCGAGCCGACGGTGCCGAGGCCGACGATGCCGACGCGGACGGGTTCGCTCATGGGAATGCCCGGGTAGGGAGAGAGATGAGAGATGCGGACCAGCGATCCTACTGTGCCGCGCAGCCAGCGGAAAGGAAGCCGCGAACAGCGGCGGCGACGGGGTCGATTATGATGGCTGGCGCGGTTGCACGGCCGGCCCCGAGGTCTCTGGCACAGACATATCATGCTTCGATCACAGCGAGCGACGCGCTGCCGCATGACACCCGCCTGCATGGTCCTCGTCATCGGCCTCGTGCCGTGCACGACCAGGGGCGTCGCGTTCGGCGAGCAGCGGCCCAACGTGCTGTTCATCGCGGTCGACGACCTGAACGACTTCCCCACGTTCTCGGGCCGCTATCCCGACGCCAAGACGCCGCACATGGACAGGCTCGCCGCGCGGGGCATGGTCTTCACCCGCGCCCACTGCCAGTTTCCGCTGTGCGGCCCGTCGCGTGCCAGCGTGATGTCGGGCCTGTTGCCGTCCACGCTGGGATACACCGATCACATGAAGGACGACGCCTTGGCGACCAGGGCGCGGCAGCTCGGCACCGACCTGCTGCACGTCCATTTCACCGCGCACGGCTACCGCACGATGGCGGTCGGCACAATCTGTCACACCCACGTTCCGAAAGGCAGCGTCGACACGAGCGGCGGCAGTGGCGATCTCGCGGCCGGTCTGGGGAGGCTCGGACGGCACTGGAAGTCCGATCAGACCATCACCGATTGGGCGGCCGCGCCGGATCGTGACGAGCAGATGCCCGACCACGACGCCGCCGGCTGGGCGGTCCGCCAGCTTCAGGAAGCCGATGCCGGCCCATTTTTCCTGATGGTCGGGTTGCTGCGGCCCCACGTGCCATGGTACGTGCCCAAGCGCTGGTTCGACCTCTACGACCGCGACGCGATCACGCTTCCGGCCTACCGCCCCGACGATCTCGACGATGTTCCGGAAATCGCACGGCGCATCGGCATTCGCGGCGAAATGCCGCGCACCGATTGGGCGATCAGAAACGACCAGTGGCGGGACATCGTCCATGCCTGCCTGGCGTGCATCAGTTTCGCCGACCACCAGGTCGGCCGTGTGCTCGACGCCCTGGACGACAGTCCCCACAGGGACAACACCATCGTCGTCCTGTGGTCAGATCATGGCTACCACATGGGGGAGAAGAACACCTTCCAGAAGCACTCGCTCTGGGAACGAGCGTCGCACGTGCCTCTCGTGATCGCCGCCCCGTCGGTGAAGCCCGGCCAGCGCTGCGACCGTGTCGTCAGTCTGCTCGACATCTATCCCACGCTGGTGGAAATGGCAGGCCTCCGCCCGAACCCGACCAACGAAGGCCGCAGCCTCGTCCCGCTTCTCGCGGAGCCCGCGCAGGCATGGCCGCATCCGGCCATCACCGGCTGGCAAGAGAACAGCTTCGCCGTCCAAACCGAAACCCACCGCTACATCCGCTACGGCGACGGGTCCGAGGAGTTGTACGATCACCGAGCCGATCCGAACGAGTGGCACAACCTCGCGGCCGGCGGCCTGGACCCCGCACATCGTGACGTGATCGCAAGGCTCCGCAGCGATGTTCCGAAAGATCACCCGGCTGCCCAGGCCGCACCGTGAACCCGTCCCCACCTGAGTAGAAGACCCGTGAACGCCGACGCCCGACATTTTCTCTTCCGCCTTCTCGAGACGCCGAGCCCTTCGGGCTACGAGCAGCCCATCCAAAAGGTCGTCCGCGACTATCTCGGGCCCGTGGCGGACTCGGTGGTGACCGACTCGCACGGCAACGTCGTCGCCGCGAAGAACGCCGGCGCCCCCACGCGAATGCTCCTGGCCGGCCACTGCGACCAGATCGGCCTGATCGTGCAGTACATCGACGGCGACGGCTACATCTCCGTGCAACCGATCGGCGGCTGGGACCCGATCCATCTCGTCGGCGCCCGGGTCACCCTCTGGACGGCCTCCGGCCCGGTGCCGGGCGTGATGTCGCGGAAGCCGATCCATCTGCTCACGGAGGAGGAGCGGAAGCAGGTGCCCAAGATGAAGGACCTGTGGATCGACATCGGCGCCACCGACAAGGCCGACTGCGAGTCGGTGGTCCGCGTCGGCGACGCGGTGACGCTGGAACTCAAGGCCCAGGAACTGCGGAACGGCCGGGCCTGCTCGGTGGCGATGGACGACAAGGTGGGCCTGTGGGTGGTGGTCGAGGCGTTCCGCCGTGCAGTGCAGGCCGGCTCCCTGCCCTGCGGCTTGTTCGTGGCCTCGACGGTCCAGGAGGAGATCGGCCTGCGGGGCGCCCAGACGAGTTCCTACGGCGTCGACCCGCACGTGGCGATCGCCGTCGACGTGACCCACGCGACCGACTGCCCCACGATCGACAAGAAGAGCGAGGGGGACGTGGCCCTCGGCAAAGGCCCCGTCGTGTTCCGCGGACCCAACATGAACCCCCACGTCGTCGACCGGCTCCTGGCCGCGGCCCGGGACCGCGAGATCCCGGTGCAACTGGCGGCCAGCGGCCGGGCGACACCCACTGACGCCAACGTGCTGCAGACCACCCGCAGCGGCGTGGCCACGGGCCTGGTGAGCGTGCCCAACCGCTACATGCACTCGGCCGTGGAGACCATCGCCTTGGCCGACGCCGACCGGGCGGCGGACCTCCTGGCGGCGTTCGTCCGGGGCCTCGAAGGCGCAATCGACTGGGCTCCCTGACGCCCTGCCAACACGGCACGGGCGGGATCGGGGCCCCGGCGGTCCGAACGTGGCCCCGGCGATTTTCCGCGGCAATACCGGCCCGCGGGCCCGACGCCGTGGCCCCGGCACGCGGGTTGCATCCTCCCGGGCCGTCCGCCGGGCGGACTGCCAACCCTGGAGTCCGAGCCCTCGCCCGAGGGCGGCCCACCACCGATTTGCGAAGGAGTTTCTCGTGGCAAAACAGATGGTGTTCGACGACGAGGCCCGCCAGCCGCTGCTCGCCGGCGTTTCCAAGCTCGCCCGCGCGGTGAAGAGCACCCTCGGCCCGCGCGGCCGCAACGCCGTGCTCGACAAGGGCTGGGGCTCGCCCAAGGTCACCAAGGACGGCGTCACCGTCGCCGAGGACATCGACCTCGACGACCCCTACGAGAATCTCGGCGCCCAGCTCGTCAAGGAGGCCGCCAGCAAGACCAACGACGT
>JBJTHX010000261.1:0-18692 GCA_046094745.1 Planctomycetia bacterium | reverse complement strand
AACGATGCCCGGGTAAATCAAGCGGGGTAGGCGAGGGGGTCGGCGAACGCTCGAGGAGCCTATGGCCGCTTCGGCCATCAGCGACAATCCGCAGGACCGCAAAGCGGCGACTTTTGCCGCCCCCGAGCCGGCGACACACGTCGGTCGGATGTGCCTTAGGCCGCCTCGACGCCCGGGCTCTCGCCGAAGTAGTACTTCTTGGCGTCGGGGTTCGAGAGCACCTCCTGCGCCGTGCCGTGGCAGAGCACCTTGCCGGCCCGGATCACATAGCTGCGGTCGGTGATCGCCAGCGTCTCCCGCTCACGGTGGTCCGTGATCAGGATCGAGATGCCGTCGTCCCGCAGGCCCTTGATGATCTTCTGGATGGAGTGGATCGTGACCGGGTCGATGCCCGTGAAGGGCTCGTCGAGGAGGATGATCCGCGGCTCGGTGACGAGGCAGCGGGCGATTTCCAGCCGCCGCTTCTCGCCACCCGAGATGTAGTGGGCCCGCGAGCGGCGGATCTTCACGATGTCGAACTGCTCGAGCAGTTCCTCGCACCGGCGGCGGCGTTCCTGGGGAGCCATGCCGATGAGTTCCATGATCGCGAGCAGATTCTGCTCGACGGTGAGCTTGCGAAAGACGCTCTGCTCCTGGGCCAGGTAGCCCATGCCGCCGTCGCGGGCCCGCCGGTACATCGGCCAGTCGGTGATCTCCTCGTCGTCGAGCAGCACCCGGCCGGAGTCGGGGATCACCATCCCGCAGGTCATGCGGAAACTGGTCGTCTTGCCGGCGCCGTTGGGGCCGAGCAGGCCGACGATCTCGCCCTTCTCGACGTGGAAATCGACCCCGTCGACCACCCGCCGGCGGCCGTAGTTCTTGACCAGGCCTTCGACCGAAAGCAGCGGCATCGGATCCTTCCCGCGGGCCGCCACCCGGCCGCCTTGCCGGGCCGCGGGCTACCGCACGAAGCCCATCCTCCCGAAGTTGGGCCAGCAGGGCAACCGCACTTCCCAGCCTCCCAACTTCACCGGAATGCCCCACTTCGCGGGGATCGCATGCGGCCAGAAGATGACCAGCGCCCGGCCGACCAGCAGGCTGCGGTCGACGTGATGCCCCTCCAGCCACAGCCGGCTGTCCTTGCTGGCCGCGGAGTTGTCGCCCAGCACGAGAAACTGGTCGGGTCCCAGCGGGAAGGAGAGTGTCGGCTCCTCGATGATCTGCCCGTTGCTGCCGACGTCGACGGCGGTGATGTAGTAAATGTCGCGGAGCACCTCGAGGTCGCGCACGGTCACGTCGGCTCCGGCGACGGTGACGCCGACGGGCGCCAGATCGCTCGGCTCGGCCGCGCCGGGCTCAGGCGATGGTGCCGCCGCCGACACGGGCGGCGCGGCCATCTCGGCCGCCCACGCCGTCGGCCCGTCGCAGGCGATCCGCCGGCCGTTGACGAACAGCGAGAGTTCGTCGTCGACGTTGGCGAAGAGAATCCGCCACCGGCCCCGCCCGCGGACGGGCGTGTGGGTTGTCGCCGCGATGCCGGTTGCGGCCTCGAGCCGGGCGGTACCCGTGCCGAGATCGAGCAGGCACCGATGCCGCCGGCCGTCCTCGACCAGGTCGAACGCCACCGTGCCGCTCGCGGTGGCCGTCTCCAGCCGGCAGGCGACGGCCAGGTCCCCCACCGGATGCGGCCGGGTCGGGATCGCGTTGTAGGGCTGGAAGTCGTCGATCCGCCGCGGCCGCGCCCGCTCGGCAAGGGACTGCCCGGCCTCCAGATCCTTCCAGTCCTGGTCCGTGGGCACGAGGTGCCGGTAGCGGAGCGTCGCGGTGCCGCCGGGGCCACAGCCGGCCGTCCACGAGCGGCCATCGTCGGCCGTCTCCCAGCGGCACTGGCCCTGTCCGCCATCAGCCGACCAGTCGGCCCAGGCGAGCGGCCAGCCGGCGGCCACCAACCGCGGTGACACATGGCTGCTGTCGTGGACGCACTGGAGCATGGCCCGCAGCGTGTCGGGTGGCTTCCGCGCGATCGTCGCCGGCCCGCTGCCGCGGCTGGTCCAAAGGTCGCCGTTGGCGATGTGCACCGTCTCGTCCGGCAGGCCGACGAGCCGCTTGATGTAGTTGGTCTTCGCATCCTCGGGATAGCGGAACACGACGACATCCCAGCGATTCGGCCCGGTGAAGTCGCAGGTCAGTTTGTCGACGAGGATCCGGTCGCCGCTGAACGACGGATAGTCCCACTTGTAGGCGCGGCCCCCCTCCGGCGCGTCCTCCACCAGGCCGGTCACGTACCCGCAGTTGGGACAGCGGGCCGCCGGCACCATCTTCCCGGTGAGCCGGGCCTGGAGTTCGGCGATCGGCCCGCGGTCGCTGTCGAGCATCTCCAGCCGGCGCCGGGCGGCCTCGCGGTCCTGGAGACCGGCGGACGCGTCGGCGGCCGTGCGGGCGACCACGGCCCGCTCCCGCTCCAGCCGCGCCAGTTCCGTCCGCAGGCTCTGCGACTGCTCGTCCTCCTCGGTGCTGCACCCGACACGGAAGTTGCGGCCGCAGGACTCGCAGGCAAGGTCCTTGTGCCGGCCCATGAGCGTGGGGGCCATCGAGCCGGTGGGAATCACGAACGCCTCGGCCTCGAAGGCCCGAAAGAGCAGCGCGAGTGTGAAGGCCACGACGATCGACTCGATCGTCTCCAGCCAGCCGGGGACCGGGTTCCAGACCGTGTCCTCCGCCGGCCGCTCGGCCCGCTGCCGCTCACCCCGCTGCCTGCCGGCCATCATCGGTCTCCTCGCGCGCTCGATCCCATGCCGCGGCTAGAGCCTATCACTGCGCCAGACACGCCCGCACCTCCGCCTCGACGTCGGCGTAGGTGAAGGCCCGGCCGAGCCGCCGCTTGGCGTCATCGTCGTCGAACCGGCGGGCGAGCGAGCCGTCGGGCTTCCACACGTAGACCGCCGGCACGCTGTCGAGTTGCAGTTTCGCGTACATGGCGTCGGCCTCCTCGCGGGAGAGCAGGTTCTCGACGGCTCCCGCGTCGACCGACCGCAGAAACTCCCGCACCGGCCCCGCGGCGGCCTCGACGCTGCCGATCCCCTCGTAGTCGAACGACAGCGACAGACAGGCCACGGCATCGGGGTGGGCGGCGGCCAGCCGCACGAGCCCGGGAAACTCCCGGACGCACGGCGGGCAGGACGTGCTCCAGCAGTCGAGCACCACGACCTTGCCGCGGTGCGCCGCGACACGGGCCAGCAGTTCCGCATGATCGACGAACTCCAGCCGCACCAGCGGCGGGGCGGGCGGGGCGGTGCCGCAGCCGGTCGCGAGGGCCGCGGCGAGGGCCGCCAGCGAGAGGATTCCCGCCCGGCGGGCGATGCACGAGAATGCGGCGGCCCTGCCCGCGGTCGTCCCGGCCACCACGATGCATCGCTTCGCGCACATCCGCCACAAGCCTCCGGAGGTCCTGTCCGGCCCGCGGGAACTCGTCGTCGCCTGTGCGGCGATGCGGAGCCACGTGAACCTGTCGCACATCGTACGCACCTGCGGCTGCTTCGGCATCCGCCGCGTGATCGCCTGCGGCGCCGCGGGACTGCACGGCCGGATCGCCCGCGACGGGGCCGAGAGCGTGGCCCTCGAGGTGCACCGCAGCCTGCCACCGGTCCTCGACCGCCTCCGCGCCGAGGGCTACGAGATCGTCGGCCTCGAGCAGGCCACGGGCTCCGAGCGGCTGTTCGACTTCCGCTTCGTGTCACGGACGGTGCTGGTGGTGGGCAACGAGCGGGCGGGACTCGAGCCCGCGGAACTCGACCGGCTCGACCGTGTCGCCGAGATTCCCATGGCCGGCCTGCCCCACAGCCTCAACGCCGCCACGAGCGCCGCGATCGCCGTCTACGAGTACGCCCGGCAGTTCCCGGCGGGCACCGTGGCATGACGCTCATCGTCGGCACGGACGAGGCGGGCTACGGGCCGAACCTCGGGCCGCTGGTGGTGGCGGCGACGGCCTGGCGGGTCGCGGCGACCGCCGCCGACGCCCCGGCCGCGTTGGCGGCGGCCGTCGCGGCGGTGACCCGCGCGGCCGGGCCGTTGTGGGGCGATTCAAAGCTCGTCTATCGCGGTGGCGGCGGCTTCGCCGCGCTCGAGCGGGGCGCGCTGGTGGGCATCGCGGCCGGGACCGACGGCCTGCCCGGCTCCTGGGGCGACGTCGCGCAGGCCACCCGACTGGAGGAAAGCGGCGCCGCCGCGGAGGCCGATCGGCGGGCCGCGCTGCGGCTGCCGCTCGAGGCCGAGCCCGATGCCTGCCGGCGGCTGGCGGCCACCGTCGCCGCCGGTCTGGCGGCCGCGGGCGTGACGCTCGTGGCGGTTCGCTGCCGGGTCATCCAGCCAGCCGCCTTCAACCGCCTTCTCGATGGCGGCCTCAACAAGTCCGACATCCTCTCCCAGGCGACCCTGGAACTCGCCGCGGGGCTCGTGGCGGGTGCGGCCCCGACACTCGTGTGGTGCGACCGCCACGGCGGCCGGCGGCGGTACGCGGGCCTTCTCACGCGGCACTTCGCGGCCCCGCTCGTGCGGGTGGTCGAGGAGACGGCCGACGCGAGTGCGTACGAGATCCCGGCAGTCGAAGGCCGCGTCGAGTTCACCGTCGGCGGCGAGGCCCGCACGCCGGTGGCACTGGCGAGCATGACGGCCAAGTACGTCCGCGAACTGGCGATGCGGGCGTTCAACACCCATTGGTCGGTGGTCGCACCCGGGGTCGCGCCGACGGCTGGCTATCCCGTCGACGCGGCCCGCTGGCGGCGGGAGGCCGCGGCCGCCGTAACGCAGGCCGGCATTCCCTGGGATCACCTCTGGCGACGGGCGTGAACTTGCGAGGCCAGGTCGACCGACGCACAATCGCTCCCATGCCGGCGCTGACCACCCAGCTCTACGTGATCCGCCATGCCGTGGCCGAGGACGAGTCCCCGGACGGCACCGACGCCTCCCGCCGGTTGACCAAGAAGGGCCGGCGGAAGTTCGAGCGGCTCGTGCAGCTTTTGGAGGCCGCAGGGCTGGAGGTCGACCTGATCGCCACGAGCCCGTTGGTCCGCACCCGCCAGACGGCGGCGATCCTCGCGGAGATGCTCGGGAATCGGCCGCCGGTCGCGGTGGTCGAGTCCCTGGCGCCGGGCGCCGACTGGCAGGCGCTGGTCGAGTGGACGATCAGCCAGGACGCCGCACGTGTCGCCTGGGTGGGCCATGCCCCCTGCGTCGGCCGCCTCGTGGCCCTCACCATCGGCGACGGCACGGCGGCCATCCGCATGCAGAAAGGGGCCGTGGCCGCGATCCGGCTCGACGACGGCCCGGGCCAGCCGGGCGAACTTGAATGGCTGGCCACGACCGACCTGGCGGACGAGGGCTGACCGGGTCGGCGGGGAAGGCTAAAATCCCCGCGACGCCGCCACTGCGGCCCGCGCCTTCACATCGGGGAGTTTCCTGACATGAGCATTTCGTCGCCGGCTCTCGTCGATCGCGCCCGCACCCACGCGCCCTGGGCCTGGGCGGCGGCGGTCATCATCGCCATCGGCTGCGCCCCTTCCGGCGGCCCCGCCCCCAAGGGCGAGGTGGTCGAGATCGAGACGATCGAAATGCTCTCGGCCGACAAGCCGTCCCAGTCCGCGGCCGCCGGGCTCGCCGCCGCCGCGGCCGCGGCCCGCCAGGCCGTGGACGACCGCGTGGCCGCCGCCGACCGCACGATCGACGAGGCGGGCCGCTCGATCCCCTCGGCCAACGAAGCGGCCGCGCGGGAGAAGGTGACGCTCGGCGACCCTGCCCTGACGGCCGGCGTGCCCGGCACCGGGCCGATCACGGTCGAGCAGATCGACCGCTGGCTCGCCGACCCGAAGAACTTCGTCGCCCTGGATCCCGTGCTGCCGCTGGGACTGTCCCAGGGCGAGCAGCAGATCACCGGCCTCGAGGCCAATCCGCTGACGCGGGCCAAGATCGAGCTCGGCCGCCAGCTGTACTTCGACACGCGGCTGTCAGCCGACGCGACGGTCTCCTGCGCGAGCTGTCATGACCCCTCCATGGGCTACACCGCCCACACGCAGACCGGCGTCGGCATCCGCGGGCAGAAGGGAGGCCGCAACTCGCCGGTCTCCTTCAACCGCATCCTTTCGGGAAAGCAGTTCTGGGACGGCCGGGTCGATTCGCTCGAGGCCCAGGCGGTGGGCCCGATCGCCAACCCCATCGAAATGGGCTTCACCCACGAGGGCGTCGTGCAGCGGCTCGCCGGGCTGCCCGTCTACAAGAGGCAGTTCGACAAGATCTTCGGCGAGCTCACGATCGCCCGGGTCGGCCAGGCGATCGCCGCCTTCGAGCGGGCGATCGTCACCGGCCCCGCCCCCTACGACCATCACGAGCAACTCCTGCCGTTTCAGAAGATGGACGCCGAGGACATCGCCGAGGACGCCGATCTGGCGGCCCGCTACGCCGCCGCCAAGGCGGCCGCGGAGGCCAACCCGATGAGCGCATCGGCGCAGCGCGGCCGCGAGCTGTTCTTCGGCAAGGCCAACTGCACCGCCTGCCACGTGGGGGCGAATCTGGCCGACGAGCAGTACCACAACATCGGCGTCGGCATGGACAAGGCGGAGCCGGACCTCGGCCGCTTCGTGGTCACCAAGGACGAGAAGGACCGGGGCGCCTTCAAGACGCCGACGGTGCGGAACGCGGCCCTCACGGCCCCCTACATGCACGACGGCTCGGTGGAGACGCTCGAGGAGGTCGTGGCCTGGTACGACAAGGGCGGCCATGCCAACCCGCACCTCAGCGACAAGATCAAGCCGCTGAACCTCACCGCCGGCGAGCGGGCCGACCTGGTCGAGTTCATGAAGGCCTGCACCGGCCCGACCCCGCCTGTCGAGACCGATCGGCTGCCGGCAGCGGCCGACCTGTGACCGCCGGGCGGAAACTCGTGCCGCTGGCGGAGGCCCGCCTGCCCGTCTACGCGGGCATCGACCTGGGCGGCACCAACATCAAGGCGGCGCTGGTCGACGACGAGGGCCGACTGCTCGCCTTCCACACCGAGCCGACGCACGCCGACCGCGGCCCCGAGGACACCGCCGCCCGCATGGGCGGCACGGTGCGGCTGCTCGCCGCGTCAGCCGGTCTCGCCGCCGCCGACATCGCCCGGGTGGGCCTGGGCACGCCCGGGCCGCACGACCTGCGGCGCGGCTTGATCCTCCGCGCGGGCAACCTGCCGGGCTGGGACAATTTTCCGGTTCGCGACCGCGTGGCGGCCCACTGCGGGCACGCGGTGACCTACGCCAACGACGCCAACGCCGCCGCGTACGGCGAGTTCTGGGTCGGCTCGGGCCGCGAGTATTCGAGCCTGATCCTCCTCACGCTGGGGACCGGCGTCGGCGGTGGCATCATCATCGGCGACACCAACGTCGAGGGCGCCCACAGCCACGGCTCGGAGTGTGGCCACGTCATCGTCGACACCTCCCCCACGGCCCGGACCTGCCCCTTCGGCCACGCCGGCGACATCGAGGCCTACGCCAGCGCCACCGCGTTGGTCGCCGCGGCCCGGGAGGCCCTCGCGGCGGGCGGCCGCGGCCCGCTGGCCGCCGCGGTCGCCGCTGGCGAGCGGCTCACGCCGATCGTCATCGCCCGGGCGGCCGCGGCGGGTGACGAGCTGGCACGGGGCCTGATCCTCGACGCCGCCCGCTGGCTGGGCATCGGCGTCGTCTCGCTCATGCACACGATCGATCCCGAGGCCGTGATCCTCGGCGGGGCGATGACCTTCGGCGGCGAGGCCGATCCCATCGGCCGGGCCTTCATCGACCGGGTCCGCGCCGAGGTCCGCGCCCGGGCGTTCCCCGTGCCCGCGGAGCGCACGGTGATCCGCTACGCCGAACTCGGCGGCGACGCCGGCTCGATCGGCGCCGCCGGCCTCGCGCGGATCGACCACCGCAGGGGCGGGTAGACTAGACGCATGCCCATCGACTGCAAGCACATCCGCAACTTCTCCATCATCGCCCACATCGACCACGGCAAGAGCACGCTGGCCGACCGGCTCCTGGAGCGGACGGGCACCGTCGACAAGCGGCAGCTCAAGGAGCAGATGCTCGACGACATGGAGCTCGAGCGGCAGCGTGTCATCACCATCAAGGCCCGGGCCGTGCGGATGGAGTACCGCCACGGCGGCGAGGTCTACGAGCTCAACCTGATCGACACGCCGGGCCACGTCGACTTCCACTACGAGGTCTCCCGCAGCCTGGCCTGCTGCGAGGGGGCCGTGCTTCTGGTCGACGCCTTCCAGGGGGTCGAGGCCCAGACGGTGGCCAACGCCTACGCGGCCATCAACCAGGACCTGGCGATCGTGCCGGTGATCAACAAGGTGGATCTGGTCCACGCCCGGGTCGACGAGGTGCTCTCCGAGATGGAGCAGAGCCTGGCGATCGACCCCTCGGAGGTGATCAAGGCCAGCGCCAAGACCGGCATCGGCATCGACGAGCTCCTGGCGGCGATCGTCGAGCGGGTGCCGCCGCCGACCGGCGACCCGCAGGCGACGCTGCGGGCGATGATCTTCGACAGCCACTACGACAGCTACCGCGGGGCCATCACCTACGTGCGGCTCATCGACGGCACGGTCAAGAAGGGGCAGAAGATCCGCTTCCTGCGGACGGGCGTGACCCACGAGGTGCTCGAGCTCGGCCAGTTCGTGCCCCAGCGGCGGGCCTGCGACGAGCTCGTGGCCGGCCAGGTGGGCTACCTCGTCTGCAACATCAAGGACGTCAAGCAGGTCCACATCGGCGACACCGTCACGATCCCGGGCGACCAGGCGGCGGCGCTCTCCGGCTACAAGCCGCCGCAGCGGATGGTCTACTGCGGCCTCTATCCGAGCGAGGGGGAGAACTTCGAGGAACTGCGGGACTCGCTCGAGAAGCTCGCCATCAACGACCCCTCGTTCGAGTACCAGCCGGAGTCGAGCGAGGCCCTCGGCTTCGGCTTCCGCTGCGGGTTCCTCGGCCTGCTCCACATGGAGATCATCCAGCAGCGGCTCGAGCAGGAGGCCGACCTCGACCTCGTGCAGACCGCGCCCAACGTCACCTACCAGATCAAGAAGACGACCGGCGAGACGATCGAGATCACCAACCCCCAGGACGTGCCGGACTCGGGCCAGATCGAGGAGTTTCGCCAGCCCGTCGTCCGCACGAACTTCCTCGTCCCCGTCGAGCACATCGGCCCGATCATGCAGTTGTGCACGGATCGCCGGGGCACGTATCTGAAGACGGAATACCTCTCGCCCACCCGCGCGATGCTCTCCTTCGACCTGCCGCTGGCGGAGGTGATCTACGACATGCACGACAAGCTCAAGAGCGTGACGCGGGGCTACGGCACGATGGACTACGAGCTGGTCGGCTACTTCCCCGCCGACCTCGTGCGGCTCGACATCCTCGTGGGTGGCAAGAAGGTCGACGCCCTGTCGATCATCTGCGACCGCCGCGACGCCGACCGCCGCGGCCGGGCGATCGTCAAGAAACTCCGCGGCGAGATCGACCGGCACATGTTCGAGATCGCCCTGCAGGCGGCGATCGGCACGAAGGTCATCGCCCGCGAGACGATCTCCGCGCTGCGGAAGAACGTCACGGCCAAGTGCTACGGCGGCGACATCTCCCGCAAGAAGAAGCTGTGGGCGAAGCAGAAGGAGGGCAAGAAGCGGATGAAGAGCATCGGGAGTGTCGACATCCCGCAGAAGGCCTTCATGGCGGTGCTCGACACGGGCACCGAGCGGCAGTGACGGGACCGGTACCGCCGCTGCGGGGCGGGCCGAACTCGCCCAACGCGCCGGGGACGGCAGCGGCCTCGACTTCGGGATGCGAGGATACGCATACTCGTCTCACCCGCCGCCGATCCCCGGCTCGCTCCACCGGAAAGGGCGGATGGATCGCGTGCCGGAAGGCCGAACGCCAGGCACCGCACCACCATGCCGCTCGGTGACCGGTCTCGCGAAGGGGTGGAGAAACTGCCCGCCACGGTGCGGGCACTGGGCTGGACGAGCTTTCTCACCGACTTCTCCAGCGAGGCGATCTATCCGCTCCTGCCCGGGTTCGTGAAGAGCCTCGGGGGCACGGGCTTCGACATCGGCCTCATCGACGGGCTGGCCAATGCGGTCGCCGCCGTCGTCCGCCTGCCCGCGGGCATGCTCTCCGACACGTTCGGCCGCCGGCCGCTCGTGCTCGTCGGCTACGGGCTCTCGGCGATCGTCCGGCCGCTGATGGGCCTCGTTGGCACGCCGCTGGCCGCCGTCCTCGTGCGGACCGCCGACCGGTTCGGCAAGGGGATCCGCTCGGCGCCCCGCGACGCGCTCGTGGCCGATCTCGTCTCCCCGGCCGACCGCGGCCGGGCGTTCGGCCACATCCGTGCGCTCGACCATGCCGGGGCCGCCGTCGGCCCGCTCGTCGCCATGCTCTTCCTGCTGGCCTTCCCGGGCGCCGAACGGCGGCTGTTCCTGCTCACGCTCCTGCCGGGCCTGGCGACGCTGGCCGTGATCTGGCGGTTCGTCCGCGATCCGAATCCGCCCGCCGCAGCCGCCCTGCCGGCGCCGGCCGGCCGCCTGTCGCGGCCACAGACGGCGCTGCTCTCGTGCGTCGCCGTCTGGGCGCTGGGCGCGTCGAGCGAGCAGTTCCTGCTGCTGCGGGTTTCCAGCCTCGGCCTGCCGGTCGCCTTCGTGCCGCTGGTGTGGTTCGTGATGAGCCTCGCCAAGGGTGCCGCGGCGGTGCGGGCGGGCCGGCTCGCCGACAGCGTGCCCCCGCGGCTGGTGCTCGCCGCCGGGTGGGTGCTCTTCGCCGCCGCCTACGGCGGCCTGGCCTGGGCGACGCAGCTGTGGGCCACGGTCGCGCTGGTGGTCGCGGTGGGCGTGGCCTACGGTGTCGCCGAGCCCGCCGAGCGGGCGCTCGTCGCGGCGCTCGCCCCCGACGGCCGGCAGGGGGGCGCCTTCGGCTGGTACGCGCTCGTGCAGGGACTGATGGGTCTGCCGGCCGGACTCGCGGCCGGCTGGCTCTGGGATCGCGGTCCGGACGGCCCGGCCACCGCCTTCCTGCTGACGGCGGGCCTGGCCCTCGCCGCGTCGTGCCTGCTCGCCCTCACCGCTTCGCGGCGGCCGGCCGCGGGCGTCAGCGGCGCGGAATGAGGCCGAGGTCGAGGCTGAACACGAAGAGCATCAGCGACAGCAGCAACGCCAGGCCGATGTACGACAGCACCGCCACGACGCCCTCGCTCGGCGGCTTGCCGCGGATGGCCTCGTAGAGCAGGAACACCATGTGCCCGCCGTCGAGGACGGGGATCGGCAGGAAGTTCACGACGGCGAGATTGGCCGAGAGCATCGTGAGGAACAACAACAGCCGGCTGAAGCCCTCGCTGGCCGAGGCGCCGGCCTGCTTGGCGATCTCGATCGGGCCGCCGAGCAGCCGGGCGCTGATCTGCCGGTTCCAGAGCTTGCCGAGGAAGCCGTACACCAGCCGCAGGTCCTCGCCGGCCTTCCGCAGGCCCCGGCGGAGCGCCTCGCCCACCGACTGCGCCTGCACCACCCGGTAGACCGGCTCGAAGACGAGGCCGCGGTCGACGACGAACAGGTCGTCCGCCTCCCGCGGCACGAGTTCGACCGTGCGAACGTCGCCGTGGCCGGCGACCGCGAGCCGGAGTTTCGTGCCGGCGGGCAGATCCTGGAGGATGCCCATCAGGCCGGGCCAGTTCGGCTCGGCGGCCGCGAGCTTCACGGGGATGCCCTCCTCCTGCTTCTCGGCAGCCTCTGGAGTGAGCACCCAGGCCTTCTCGATCCGCTCCCCCGGGCCGATGCCCGCCTCGGCCGCCGGCCCGCCGGGCTCGACGGCCACCACGACCGCGTCGACGGGAATCGCGACTCCCAGGGCCGCGATCGAGACCGGGCTGCCGACGCCGCTGGTCGCATCGTCCCGCCATGTGACCTCGCGGGGCCGCACCTCGACCGTCCGGTCGGGTTCGCCGTCGCAGCCGAGCGTGACCGCGACCACCGTGCCCACCGACCGCCGCAGCCGGTCGTCGAGCGTGAGCGGGTCGCCGGCCGGCTCGCCGCCGACCGTCACGAGCCGGTCGCCGGGCCGGATGCCCGCCGCCGCCGCAGGCGAGCCTTCCTGCACGTCCTTGATCGCCAGGGCCGTCATCGCCATCCCGGTCGTCAGGCGCCGCTGCGGGGGCAGCGTGATGTCGACGGCTGCCTGCGGCTGCTCGGTCCGCGCGACGGTGAGCCTGACCGGGCGGTCGGCCGCCCGCGACAGCGCGGCGATGAGGTCCGCGTAGGTCGCGACCGGCTGGCCGTCCACCGCCGCGATCGTGTCACCGCCGGCCAGCGGCGGCTCGGCCTGGGCCGCCGCGCCGGCCAGCGCGGCTTTGATCTCCGCCGGCAGGGTCGTGGAAAACGGGCTCGTGACGCCGATCGTCGGCTTGCCGAGATCCGTGTCGGGCTTCAGCCGCACGACCCGCGTCGAACCATCCTCCGGCCGGCGGATCGTGAAGTCGATCCCCTCCTTGACGTTGCCCACGGTGACCCCGTGCAGCAGGTCCGCGAAGATCGGGTCCTTGCGGCCGCCGACCTCCACGATCTCGTCGCCGGTCCGCAGGCCCGCCCGCCAGGCCGCGCCCCCGGACCGCACCGAGGAGATCATGCAGGTCATCTCCTTGACGCCCAGCCCGTAGGCCCAGGCCGCCATGAGCACGGCGAAGATCACGTTCATGATCACGCCTGCCGAGATGATCGCCATCCGCTCCGGAACGCTCTGCGCCGGGTAGCTACGCGGGTCCCACTGCGGGTGCTCCCCCGCGACCGGCTCGGGCGGCAGGTCGCCTGCGAGCCGGGCCCGCTCCGCCTCGGCGGCGGCCGCGGCCGGGTTGTCGTCCTGGCCGAGCATCTTCACGTAGCCGCCCAAGGGCAGGATGCCGATGCCATACTCCGTCTCGCCACGCTTGAAACTGCAGAGTTTGAGGCCGCCGACGTCGAAGCCGAGGTAGAACTTCTCGCACTTCACGCCGCAGGCCTTGGCCACGAGGAAGTGGCCGAGTTCGTGGACGAAGATCACGAACCCCAGGCCGCCGGCCACCTGGAGGACGACCCACCAGTTCGCCGGCTGCATGAGCCACTCCGCCCACGTGCCCGCCAGCAAGGGGCAGCCGATCACCATCGCGCTCACTTCGGCTGCCATGTGGCGACCTCCTGTCGGGCCCAGGCGTCGAGCCGGCGGACCTCATCGAGTTCGGGATCCTGCTGGAAGTCGTGCTCCGCGAGCAGCCGGCCGCAGACTTCCGCGATGTCGGTGAACCGCAGCCGGCCCTCCAGGAAGGCACGGACGGCCTCCTCGTTCGCGGCGTTGAGCACGGCGCCCGCCGTGCCGCCGCGGGCGGCCGCCTCGTGTCCCAGCCGCACGGCCGGAAACCGCGCCGGATCGGGCGGCTCGAACTCCAGCGCCAGCGGCTGCGTGAAGTCGAACCGCCGGGCGGGCCCCGCCATCCGCCGCGGGTGGGAGAGGGCGTACTGGATCGGCAGCCGCATGTCGGGCGGGCTCATCTGGGCCAGCACCGAGCCGTCGACGAACTCCACCATCGAGTGCACGATCGACTGCGGGTGAACGAGCACCTCGAGCTTCTCCGCGGGCACGCCGAACAGCCACCGGGCCTCGACGAGTTCGAGGGCCTTGTTCATCATCGTCGCCGAGTCGATCGTGATCTTGGGACCCATCGACCAGGTCGGGTGCCGGAGCGCCTCCTGGGGAGTGGCCGCGGCGAGCGTCGCGGTGGGCCGGGTGCGGAACGGGCCGCCGCTGGCCGTGAGCACGATCCGCCGCACCTCGGCCGTCGTGCCGCTGCAGAGGGCCTGCTGGATCGCGGAATGCTCGCTGTCCACCGGCAGGATCACCGCCCCGGTGCGGGCCGCCAGCCGCATCACCAGCGGGCCGGCCATGACGAGCGTCTCCTTGTTGGCCAAAGCCACCGTCTTGCCGGCCGCGACGGCCGACCACGTGCTCCGCAGGCCCGCGGCCCCGACGATGGCGGACACCACGCGGTCGACCTCGGGGGCCTGCACCAGCTCGTCGAGCCGCTCCGGCCCGACGGCCAGCCGCGTGCCCGCGGGCAGGGCCGCGGCGCCGATCCCGGCGGCGGCCGCCGGATCGATGACGGCGACCCAGCGCGGCCGGAACCGGCCAGCCTGCTCGAGGAGCCGGCCCACGCTCGTGTGGGCGGCGAGCAGGAAGCAGGAAAACCGTCCTCCGGAGGCCTCGATCACGTCGAGCGTGCTCGTGCCGATGCTCCCGGTCGATCCGAGCACCGCCACGCCGACGGCGCCGGCCGGCTCCAGCCGCATGGCGGGACGGTCGTCGGTCGACGTCCCCGCGGACGAGGAATCGCTCATCGAAAGCGGCATGGCGGGGGCGAGGTTCCTGGTCTCACGGTCACGGAAGAGTCTAAAAGACGAGCGGGGGAACTTCCACGACGGTTTTCCGCCGCTCGACCGCCGGCGGTTTGTCGGAGCATTTTGCCGGGCGTACCATGCAGGGCGTGGTAGTGGATTCCCGCGACGCCCACCGGCGACCCCAGTGACGGCCAAGAAGAAGGACATTTCGCGCCGCCCAGCGGAACGCCGGCCGGGCTTCGGCGGCAACCTGGTCTGGCCGCTCGTCGCCGCCGGCGTGGCCGGGCTGTTCGCCATGAGCCTGATCGGGTCGGCGCCGGAACTCGAGTTTTCGTTCAGCGACCTGGAGCGGCTCGTGGCCGCCGCCGGCGCCCAGGGCGACGACCGGTGGGTCGAGATCCATCCCTCGGGCGGCGATCCCCGCGGCACGGCGAGCTACGGCGACGTCCAGGACGTGGTCATCGGGGCCGTGCAGGTGACCGGGGCGGTCCGCGAGCGGCCCGCCGCCGGCGACGCGGGCCAGGCCCGGCCCACCGGGCTCGCCAAGCCCGGCCTGCGCCGGTTTCGCGTGGCCAAGCTGCCGAGCAACAGCGCCGAGGAGGACCTCAAGAAACTGCTCCGCGAGCAGGAGGTGCCGTTCGGCTTCGAGGCCGCCCCGAGCGCCTGGCGGAACTGGCTGCCGATGTTCTTCCTGACGGGCGTCTTCGTCCTCGTCTTCTACCTCATGCTCCGCCGGATCGGCGGCGCCGGCAGCCCGATGGCCTTCGGTCGCAGTCGCGGCAAGATGTACGCCCAGGAGGACCTGGGCATCACCTTCGACGACGTGGCCGGCATCGACGAGGCGGTCGAGGAGTTGCGGGAGGTCGTGGAGTTCCTCCGCAGCCCCGAGAAATACCAGGTGCTCGGCGGCCATATTCCCAAGGGCGTCCTGCTCGTGGGACCGCCCGGCACGGGCAAGACCCTGCTGGCCAAGGCGATCGCCGGCGAGGCGGGAGTGCCCTTCTTCGGCCTCTCGGGCAGCGATTTCGTGGAGATGTTCGTGGGCGTGGGGGCGGCGCGGGTCCGCGACATGTTCCAGCAGGCCGCCGCCAAGGCCCCGTGCATCATCTTCATCGACGAGCTCGACGCGCTGGGCAAGACCCGGGGCACGAGCGTCGTGGGCGGCCACGACGAGCGGGAGCAGACGCTCAACGCCCTCTTGGTTGAGATGGACGGCTTCGGCAGCAACTCCGGCGTCATCGTCCTGGCGGCCACCAACCGGCCCGAGACCCTCGATCCCGCCCTGCTCCGGCCGGGCCGCTTCGACCGCCACGTGCTCGTCGACCGGCCCGACGTCCGCGGCCGCGAGGCGATCCTCCGGGTCCACGTCGCCAACGTGAAGCTCGACCCGGCGGTGAACCTCGAGCAGATCGCGCGGATCACGTCCGGCTTCGTGGGGGCCGACCTGGCCAACCTCGTCAACGAGGCGGCCCTGCTCGCGGCCCGCAACGACAAGCCGGCCGTCGGCATGGACGAGTTCAACGAGGGCGTCGAGCGGGTGACGGCGGGCCTGGAGAAGAAGAAGCGGGTCATCCACGAGGACGAGAAGAAGCGGGTCGCCTACCACGAGGCGGCCCACGCGCTGGTCGCCTTCTCACTCCCCAACACCGACCCGGTCCACAAGGTGTCGATCATCCCCCGGGGCCTGGCGGCGCTGGGCTACACGATGCAACGGCCGGAGGACGACCGCTACCTGCTCACCCAGTCGGAGCTCGAGAGCCGCATCCAGGTGCTCCTCGCCGGGACGATCGCCGAGGAGATGGTCTACGCCGACGTGTCGACCGGGGCCCAGAACGACCTGGAGCGGGCCAGCGAGATCGCCCGGGCGATGGTCATGGATTACGGCATGAGCCGCCTCGGCCGCGTGGCCTACCGCGAGAGCCCGCGGTCGCCGTTTCTGGCCGGTGGCGGCGCCGACCTGCAGCCCGCCCGGGGCCACAGCGAGCAGACGGCCCGTGAGATCGACGAGGAGGTGCGGCGGATCGTCGATGCGGCCATCACGAAGGTCAGACGGATCCTCGAGGCGCGGCGCGGCGCGCTCGAGGCCGTCACCAGCCGGCTCATCGAGTGCGAGGTCATCGACGGCGAGGAGCTCCGCGTGATCGTCGAAGCGGCGATCGACACGCCCCAACTGGTGCCGGGGACCGACGCCGAGCGCCGGCCGCGCCGTTGAATCGAGCCCGGGGACGGCCGAGGCCTGACCCTGCCGGCCCGAGAACCGCGCCAGCCGTCACGGTCCGCCCGGCCGGCTGGGTCGCTGGAGCCGACGACGGTCGCCGGCCGATGTCTCCCCCACGGCACCGAATCCTGCTTCCCCGGCCCGCTGCGCCTGCGTCACCGCCATGTGGAAAAGCCTCTGTCTCGCCTCCGGCATCTTCGCCTGCGTGCTGGGCGTCGAATTTCTGCTCATCGACTCGGCCGTCGTCCTGCCGGTGCACGGCGGCAGCGGCCCCCGCGTCTTCACCGCGCCCGACTGGGCCCCCTGGACGCTCCTGTCGGTGGGTGCCGTGACGATCATGCACTTCGTCACCCTGCCGGCCCGCAGTGCGGCTTCGTCGCACCCGTTCCCGGGCCGTTGAGCGTTAGTCCGGCCGTGGATTCGCGGTTTCCTTGGCGGAGGCGATCGGGCGAGCCCCGCCCGAGCGGCACATGATGCAGATCGCGGCCAGGCCCGCTTTCGACACCGTGATCTACGACGGTGACTGCCGCTTCTGCCGCGGCCAGATCGCCCTGCTCCGCCGTCTCGACGCCACCCGGCGGCTGGCTTTCGTGTCGCTCCACGATCCGGTGGTGGCCCGCGACTTCCCCGAGATCCCCCGGGAGGACCTGCTCACGCGGATGTATGTCGTGGACCGCGCGGGCCGCGCCCGGGGCGGCGCGGCGGCGGTCCGCTATCTCACCCGGCGGCTGCCGCTGTTGTGGCCGCTGGCCGTGCCGCTGCACGTGCCGGGCTCGTTGCCCCTGTGGGAGGCCGCCTATGGCATGGTGGCCCGCAACCGCTACCGGATCGCGGGCCGCTGCGACGACGGCAGCTGCCGCATCCACTGAAGCCCGCGGCCGACTACTCGCCGGCCGGCTCGCCCGCGGCCTCGCCGCCCGCGGAGATCTCGCGGAGCAGGCGGGTCATGGTGTTGGCGTGCACGCCGAGCAGCTGCGCGGCCTTCGCCTTGTGGCCCCGTGTGATCTCGAGGGCCTCCTTGATGGCCTGCTCGCGCAATTTCACGAGATCCAGGCAGGGCAGCCGCGTCGCGGCCGGCTTGCCGGCCCGCGACCGGACCGGCAGGACGGGCTCCATCTGCAGGACGTAGGCCTGCTCGATCACGTGCTCGAGCTGGCGGACGTTGCCCGGCCACTCGAACCCGCAGAACTCCGCCAGCTTTTCGGGCGACGGCTCCCACACGGGCAGCCGGTAGCGGTCGGCGAACTTCCGCGCGAAGAACTCGATGAACGACGGGATGTCCTCGGACCGCTCCCGCAGCGAGGGCACCCGCAGCTCGATCATGTTGAGCCGGTAGTAGAGGTCCTCGCGGAACGCCCCCTTCGCCACCTCGGCCTCGAGGTCGCGATTGGTGGCCGCGACGACCTGCACGTCGATCGGCAGCGGCTCGTCGGCGCCGACGGGCATCACCTCGCGCTGCTGCAGCACCCGCAGCAACTTGGCCTGCAACTCGAGCGGCATCTCGCCGATCTCGTCGAGGAACACGATGCCCCCTTGGGCGGCGCGGAAGATACCGAGCGCGCGGCCGGCGGCGCCCGTGAAGGCCCCCTTCTCGTGGCCGAACAGTTGGCTCTCCGCGAGCGACGGCGTCAGCGCCGCGCAGTTCACCGGAACGAAGGCCTTGTTGCGACGCGGGCCGCTGCGGTGCAGGAGCCGTGCCCAGAGTTCCTTGCCGGTGCCCGTCTCGCCGGACACGAGCACCGTGCACTCGACCTCCGCTGCCCGCTCGATCGCCTTGGCGATCCGGCGGACGGCCACGTTCGCGCCGAGCACCCAATTGCTCGCTGCGACGGGGGCTCGTTCGCAGACGGCAGCCGAGGTGGACTCGCTGACGACCGCTGGGTCGAGCGAACCCCCACGCGGATCCCGCGCGGCGGCATCACTGCCACGAAAACTCTGCGGCCGCAAGGCCATAGTTACTGTTCCCTGGTCGTCAGACCAACAAGCCCCTGGCGGCCGACGAAACCGTGCTCCGAGCAACGAGAAATAGTATGGCGGGAGGGGGGGTCGGAAGCAATCTCGCGGTCAAATTTTTGAGAATCGCACGAATCC
>JBJTHX010000260.1:0-4829 GCA_046094745.1 Planctomycetia bacterium | reverse complement strand
ACGAGTTCGGGATCGTTGATGAGCGCCTGGGCGACGCCGATCCGCCGCGTCATGCCCTTGGAGTATTCCTTGAGCTGACGCTTCTTGTCCCGGCCAAGCCCGACCATCTCGATGAGGACGTCGGCCCGTCGCTTTCGCTCGGCCGGCGGCATGTCGAACAGCCTGCCGTAGAAGTCGAGCGTCTCCTCGGCGTCGAGGAACTTGTAGAGGTACGACTCCTCGGGCAGGTAGCCGATCCGTTCGTTCTTCGTGACGTCGGTCGCCCCGCGGCCGAAGACGAGCGCCTCGCCCGAGGTGGGAAAGATCAGGCCGAGCAGGAGCTTCATCGTCGTCGTCTTGCCCGACCCGTTGGGCCCGAGCAGGCCGAAGATCTCGCCCCGGCGGATCTCGAGGTCGAGCGGCTTGAGCGCGACCTTCTTGCTGCGGCCCCAGAAGTCGCGGTAGGTCTTGGAGAGGTTGCGGGCCTCGACCACCACGTCGCCGCGGACGGCGGCAGGGTCCCGGCCAGCATCGGGGGCATTGGTCATGGAGTGCGTCTCACGGACAGGCCGGGCCTGAAACGACCCAGCCCCGGGCCTTCGGGTCGGTTGTAACCCATGCAGCCCCGATGTGCAGGGGTGGCATGTGCGGCTGTAATTCCGCTCCGGGTCCACGTGGGAATCTGAGGAGGCCACCCCTCTTGAGGCTTCCGAAGACCCCTTGACGGTTCGGCCATAACCCGTATATTTTTCCTTGTTGAGAATGAGTCTCGATTTTACGGCACGTTTTCGCGAGGTTTGCTGTGAAAAATAGGCTTTATCGCACAATGGGCGACTCTGGAAGACGTTCGGTAGGCTTCACGCTCGTTGAACTGCTCGTGGTGATCGCCATCGTCGGCACCCTGGTCGGCCTGCTCCTGCCCGCCGTCCAGTCGGCCCGCGAGGCCGCCCGGCGGACCCAAAGCCTGACCAACCTGCGGCAGATCGGCATCGCCCTGCACTGCTACCACGACGCCCGGCGAACACTGCCCCCGGGGTTCCGGTCGACCACCACCGGCACGTGGACGGGCGGATCCAACGACGCCGTGCCCGAATCCGGCCCCGGCTGGAGCCTGTTCGCGATGCTCCTGCCCTTTGTGGAGGAGAATGCCCTGCACGCGACGATCCGCTTCGACCTGCCGATCACGGATCCGCTCAACAAGGCCGCCCGGGAGTCGACCGTGCCCGTGTTCGTCGATCCCGGCGACACGGCAGCGCGGCTCATCGACATCACCGATTCCGGATCCCCGCCGGCGAATGCCAACGCCCCGACTGCCCTCTGCCAGGCGAGCGTGTGCAGTTACGCCGGCGCCCTGGGAACGCTGATGTACGAGCAGCAGCCTTTCACCGGAGTCTTCCACCGCAACAGCCGCGTGCGTCTGTCGGACATCACCGATGGCACGAGCAAGACGATCGGCATCGGCGAGCGGATGAGCCGCCACACGCGGAGCAGTTGGGTCGGCGTGGTGCCCGGCCAAGAACTCGTCTACGCCCCGGAATCCCCGCAGTACCGCGCGAGCGAGCAAAGCTTCAACTGGCGGCCGGCGATCACAGCGGTGCTGGTGCACGTTCGCTCTTCCGCGCCGAGCCTGCAGGGCAGCCCGGGCGGTTTCGTGGGCCCCTACCAGGCCGGCACCAACTTCCTCAACATGGACGGTTCATGCCGGCTCATTTCGGGAGACACCGCTCCCGACGTCTTCCGTGCCCTCTGCACGCGGGCCGGTGGTGAGATCGTCGCCGTGGAGTGAACGGCTTCAACTGCCGGATGAGCCGATCGGCGCCGCCATATCGGCCCGCTTCGTGACGATGGCGACCACCTGGAAGGCCGCCCGCAGGTCGGCGGGCGTGAAGAACGGCTCGTCCGGATCGCCGCCAGCATGGTCGATCTTCTCGGCCGCCAATTGCTCCCAGGTCAGGCCGTTGGCAATGTGCCAGGCGGCCGCCTGCGCCACCTTCTGCGACACCTCGCCTTTGCCGATGCTCGTCATCAATTCCGCGAGCCGGGGATCGTTCGAGTAGGACGCGAGTTCGACGAGTTTGTAGGGGCGAAGCGGCGACGGCTCCGGCTTGCCGTGCTCCAGGCACACGGTCGTGACCTTCACCACGCGGGTCTTCTCGGGCGGCAGCGAGAACATCCCGCCGCCCTGGGCACCGCCGATGTTCATGCCCTGATTCTGCGGCCCGGCACCACCGGTCGACTGCGGGGCCGCCCCGATGCCGCCGGCCCCGAAGCCGGCCTGGCCACCGCCATTCCCACCCATCTGGGCCAGCACCGGCACGCCGGCGAACTGCTCCGGCAACCGGAGCGTGAGCGGCCGGTCGGACCGGTTGGTGACCACAATCTGCGCCGACCGGGAGTCGTTGGCGATGTACTTGACGGTGACGAGCCCGGCCGACTCGGCCGCGAGCACGTCGTGAACCTCGGCCGGCGCGGCGGCCGGGCGCCGGCCGCGGGCTTCCCGGGCGGAGGCGGCCGGAATGGCGACGAGACAGGCGATGGCGTTCGCGAGCTGCGGGGAGCGGCGCATGGCGGGAACTCCTGCGGTGGGGCGGGTGCGGACGCGAACCGGCCGCCCTCTAGTATGACTCTCGGCGAACGCGGCGGCGAAACCCGCCGAATGACCCGATTTTTCCGGTCCTGCGGGCTGCACGGGCCATGGATGGCCCGGCACCCGTGAACTCAGCGCTTGCTGAACTGCGTGCCGCGACGGGCGCCGCGAAGGCCGTACTTCTTCCGTTCCTTCATCCGGCCGTCACGGGTCAGAAGCCCGCCCTGCCGCAGGGGCTCGGCGAGTTCCGCCTCGAAGACCTTCAGCGCTCGGGCGATGCCCAGGCGGCAGGCGCCGGCCTGGCCGGTCGGTCCGCCGCCGTCGACGGTGATGTCGACGTTCACCGCCGACTGCTTGCCCACCTGCTCGAGCGTGCCGGCCACGAGCACGCGATCCTTGATGGCCGGGAAAAACTCGGCCAGCTTGCGGCCATTGACGGTGATGGTGCCGGAACCCGGCCGGAGCCGCACGCGGGCCACCGCCGTCTTGCGACGGCCCGTGGCGATGATGTCATTACCCCGGCGAGACGACTTCACTCCCTGCTCAACGGCCATCTGCTCAACCTCGGTTCACGTGTTTGGATCAACGTCGGGACGGCTGACGTCCACGACCATGCGTTCGGTCAGCGGGCGACGCCCCGCGTCACTGCGTTCCCAGGGTCATCGGTTCGGGCTGTTGGGCCTGGTGTGGATGCTCGACGCCGGCGTAGACCTTCAGTTTATCGAGCATCACCCTCCCCAGCCGGGTCTTCGGGAGCATGCGGCGAACCGCCTCCTCCACGATCAGTTCCGGCCGCCGGTCGCGGCGGTGCTCGGCGGTCTCGGTCTTCAGCCCCTGATAGCCCGTGTACCAGCGGTAGGTCTTCTGCTGCCACTTCTTACCGGTGAACTGCACCTTGTCGGCGTTCACGACGACGACGAAGTCGCCGGTGTCGACGTGGGGCGTGTAAGTCGGCCGATGCTTGCCCATGAGCACCATCGCGATGTCGCTCGCCAGACGGCCGACGACCTTGTCGCTGGCGTCCACCAGCCACCACCGTTGCTCCACCTCGCCGGGCTTCGCCATGAACGTCTTCATACGACCGCGCACTTCCTGGGACTGCCGTAGCCGCCGGTCGATCGGCGGTTTCACGGCAGTCCCGGAGGTTACCAATGCCCACAAGCACCGGCAAGCGGCCTGACCGCCGCCCGCGGAACCGGGGATTCGCCGGCCGCGGGCGGCCTCCTCCACTCCCTGCGGCACGCCCGTCCACCGGAGCGGCCGGTGCGGGACGAACCCGGCCCGGTTGGCTTTTTTCGCCGGCAGCAAGCACACTTTTGCCGCCCGCCCGGCAGCGTCGTCGCGGCGGTGTTTCCGTCTCCCATGGCAGGCTCCGCACCATGAAGGTCGCCGTCCTCAAGGAAACCTTTCCCGGCGAGCGCCGCGTGGCCCTCGTGCCGGCCGCGATCGGGCCGCTGGTCAAGTCGGGCCTCGAGGTGGCCGTCGAGGCGGGCGCCGGCCTGGCAGCGGGCTTTCCGGACGACGCCTACCGCGCGGCCGGCGCGACGATCGTCTCGCGGAACGAGGCCTTCGCGGCCGATGGCGTGCTCGCAGTGCGGATCTGCGGCGCCTGCGGCGCCGGCTGGTGCGCCGACCGCGACCGCCTCCGTCCCGGCGCGATCCTCATCGGCATGTGCGACCCGCTCGGCGAGCCCGAGGCCTGCCGCGAGGCTGCCGACAAGGGGGCCACGCTCTTCGCGCTCGAACTCGTGCCGCGGATCACGCGGGCCCAGAGCATGGACGTGCTCTCCAGCCAGGCCAACATCGCCGGCTACCGGGCCGTGCTCCTGGCGGCCAACGTGCTTCCCCGGATCCTGCCCATGATGACGACCGCCGCCGGCACGCTCACGCCCGCGAAGGTGCTCGTACTCGGCGCCGGAGTCGCCGGCCTGCAGGCGATCGCCACGGCCAAACGGCTCGGGGCCCAGGTCAGCGCCTATGACGTCCGCCCGGCCGTCAAGGAGCAGGTGCAGAGCCTCGGCGCGAAGTTCGTGGAACTGCCGCTCGAGACCGGCTCCAGCGAGGCCGCCGGCGGCTACGCCAAGGCGATGGGCGAGGAGTTCTACGCCAAGCAGCGGGAACTGCTCGGCAAGGTGGTGGCTGACAGCGACGTCGTGATCTGCACGGCGCTCATTCCGGGGCAAAAGGCACCGGTGCTCGTGACGGGCGAGATGGTGGCCCGCATGCGACCGGGCAGCGTGATCGTCGACATGGCCGCCGAGCG
>JBJTHX010000259.1:0-3626 GCA_046094745.1 Planctomycetia bacterium | reverse complement strand
CCAGTTCTCGAAGGGCAGGTTCGTGGTCACGATCAGGCTGTTGCGTTCGTAGGCTGTGGCGATCACGTCGAAGAGCAGTTCTGCCCCGGCCTTGCTCGCTGGGACGTAGCCCAGCTCGTCGAGGATGAGCAGATCGAGCTTGGCCAGTTGCTGACGCAGCCGGAGGAGGTGCCGCTCTTCCTTCGCCTCGAGCAGCAGCGTGACGAGTTCTGTGACCCGGAAGAACCGCACCTTCCGCCCCTGGGAGCAGGCTGCCATACCGAAAGCCGTGGCCAGATGCGTCTTCCCCGTGCCGGATGGCCCGACCAGGAGGATGTTCTCCCGACGGTCGAGATACTCGCCCTTCACGAGCTCGAGCACATGCGGCTTGTTGACGCTCGGCCGGGATGTGAAGTCGAACTCGTCGAGCATCTTGGTGGCGGGGAACCTGGCGGCCTTGAGTCTGCGTTCGGCCGCTTTCCGCTCCCGCTCGATCAGCTCCAGCTCCACGAGTTGCAGGAGGAACGCGAGGTGGTCGGCGCTGTCGGCAGCGCACCTGTGGGCGGTCTTCTCGGCCTCCGCCAGCATCGTGGGCAGCTTCAGTGCCTTGAGATGGTGCTTGAGAAGCACCGTGCTCTTGGTCTCGGTCTTGCTCATGACGCCGCCTCCGTGAGCAGCGCCTGGTACGCGGCGACGGGCGTCGTCTCTACCCGTACGCACGCGAGGTGTGGCCTGCCGTCGAGCGAGAAGAGCCGCACCGGGCCGTCGGCTCGGTGCTCGACGACTGAACGGATGCTGTCGGAGTCGGAGAGACCGATGTCGAGGGCATAGTCGACCCCGGCGGTGACCTCCCCCAGGCTGAACCGTTCCAGGAGCCTCAGCACGCGGATGAATGATCTCGTTCCCGACTTCGGATCATCAGCCTCCATCCTTCGACGGAGCAGAGCGAAGCAGTCCGGCAGCTTCCATTGCTCCAAGGGCTTCGCATGGTCGAAGCCACCGGGCTTGCGTTCCAGGAGTGCCAGGTAGTGCACCGGCTCAAAAAACACCCTCTCTCGATCCCAGCACCTAGGGTGCCGAGCAAGAAGACGGTCCTCGTAGACGAAGCGAACCTCGTCAACCGTGGCAATGACGATCACCTTCCGATGGGCGTAGCGGACGGGGACGGAATAGTCGTTGGTGTCGAATCGCACGAGCGACTCCGAGTTGACCGTGCCATCGGCGACGCGTCGGGACTCGAACGGACGCGGCGGCAGCGGCAAAAACGCGGCCGCATCGTCCCGGAGCAACTCCCGCTTCGTGCCGGGCCGCCCCCTGGTTCGTTCATCGAGATCCCGGCGGCACGCCTCGATGAGATGCCGGTTGAGCGTCACGATGGAATCGACATCGGGCACCGGCACGAGGAACCACTTCCTGGCCGTTCCCAGCAACCGCTCCACATGCCCCTTCTCGTTGGCACGACGCACGAGACAGAAGTGTTCCGTGAACAGGTAGTGGCTCTGGAGCCTGAGGAACTCCCTGGTCAGCTTCCGCTCTCGGCCCTTGAGCACCTCGATGACGGCGATCCCAGAGTTGTCGTAGCTGATCCGCCGTGGCACGCCGCCGAACTCCTCGAACGCCCGGCGGTGCCCCTCCATGAACGTCTCCGTGCACTCCCTCGGAAAGACCTGCACGAACATCGCCCCTGAGTAGGGCAACGTCATGACGAACATCGCGACCTTCGCCTCTTGCCCGGCGATCCGCACCGTCGCTTCACCGAAGTCGACCTGCGCCTCACCTGGCGGATGGGAGAGCGGCAGGAACACCTCGCGGCGGCTGATCCGCCACTCCCGTACGGCATCCTTCACCACCGTCTCGCAGCCGGTGTAGCCGTGTTCATCGCGGAGGCGTTCGAAGATACGGCGGGCGGTGTGCTTCTGCTTCGGCGGCGCCTTGCCATCGTCCTCCAGCATCTGCCGGATCAACGGCAGGAACACATCAAGCTTCGGCTTTGGCCGCTGCTTCACCTGCCGGTAACCCGGCGGCTCGTCGTGGGCCAGCATCTTCTTGAGCGTGTGCCAGCCAACCCCGTACTTCGCGATCGCAGCCCGCTTGCTCAGAGCGCCGGTCAGCACCTCACGCCGTATCTCGCTCCACATCTCCATGTCGCTGTGCACTCCTGTGCCTCTCTCTGAAAGGGGGTGTGATCGGGGCTGTCGCCCCGATCGTCCCCGCCCAGAGACCTGCACGGTTGTGCGCCGCCATTTTGGACCGCCGCGACACGGTCCCCGCGCCGCCGTTTTCGACCGCCGTCAACACCAGTAATGCTCAACTCTCGAATCAGGTGCAAAAGCAAGCACCCGGCATCGAGAATCTCCGTACGTTTTTGGGAATGGACATGGCCGGAGATACGGGCGTCGGCCAGGGTGTTGTAGAAAGCTGCTTCAAGTTTCAACGGGACCGGGGATTCGGTCGCGTAGCACGTGGCAAGCTGGTCGTGTAGCTCCCAGTACTCGGCTGCAAGTTCCTTGCCGGCTAGCGCGGCGAGCTGTTTTTCCCATTGCTCTGGCGGCAGGGGCATGGTGATACCCCAGGTCTCAGCCAGGTAGGCGTCGATCCGCCGTAAGTCTTCAAGTGGCAGTCCCAACCGCGGATTGTCGGCGGCCTGCCGTTGGCATGCCGCTTCTCTCTCTTTTGCTGTCATGGCTATATCCGATCCTACGGATGGCGTGAACGCCGCTCGCGCGCTGATTTACCCCTGCACGAAGCGATCGCCATGGCTGCCAGTGTACGGACGAAGGGGCAACGTTGGTCCCTGGCCAAATGGCTATGATTTACGTATGCCACGTGCCCGGAGCCTATTCGACCCAGCGTCAACAAAGCCGTACAGAATCTCGCGCAGCGGCCTGGAGCTGTTCCACGACTGTCCGCGGTGCTTCTACTACGACAAGCGGCTCGGCCACTCGCGGCCCCCGGGCTTTCCGTTCAACCTGAACTCGGCCGTTGACGCACTCCTCAAGCGAGAGTTCGACGGGTTCCGCCGCCTCCGAAAGCCGCATCCACTGATGCAAAAGGCAGGTATCGACGCGGTGCCGTTTGCCCATCCCGACCTCGAGAAGTGGCGGACGAATTTTACCGGCGTGCAGGCCTTGCACCGACCTACCAACATGCTCGTGACAGGCGCGGTAGACGACCTCTGGGAAAACCCTGCCGGCGAATTGATCGTGGTCGACTACAAGGCCACCGCCAAGGCCGCCGAGATCACGGAACTGAATGAGGATTGGCATGCCGGCTACAAGCGGCAAATCGAGATCTACCAGGGGCTCCTGCGGCAAAACGGCTTCAAGGTCTCGCCGACGGCCTACTGGGTCTACGCGAACGGCGACGCGGGGGCCGAGCGGTTCGATAAGACGCTACGGTTCCGCATGACGGTAATTCCGTATGAGGGCTCGGATCACTGGGTAGACGATCACATCGCGGCCGCCAAGAAATGCCTGACGCGAACGACGCCGCCGCCCGCTGCCGATGATTGCGAATACTGCGAGTTCGCTTCTCGCCGGGCGTGATCGTGCGAAGGGCGGCTCCGTTGGAGGTCGCAAGCCAGGTGGCGCGATGTCCGCGTTGCTCAGAGCGCGGCGCATCGCGTCTTAATTTAGACGAGTCTGCAA
>JBJTHX010000258.1:0-5668 GCA_046094745.1 Planctomycetia bacterium | reverse complement strand
CGGAACGGAGGGGGCCGAGTACTGGAAGCGGTACTTCGATCACTGAACCCCCGGGATGAGTCGCCGATCCGACGCTCGACCAGCCCCCCGGCGGCGTACGTCAGGCCTTGGCCCGCCGCCGCCGCGCGGCCGCCTGCAGCCGGCGGTCGCTCGACACCACGACCAGGTGCGGCGACGTCGCGTCCTCGACGAGTTCCTCGATCAACGAATCGGCGTCGGGATACTCGCGGGCGAACCAGACGCGGATGCCACGGTGCGTCAGCCTGCCCGGCAGGCCATCGGGGGCACGGGCTGCGTCGAATACGACGACCGTCTGGCCGGCATCGTCGCCGAGCAGGTCCGCGAGCATGTCGAGCAGCGCCCGCCGCGATGCCTCGAAGGCCCGCTCACCACGGTCGGCGCCGAACACGCCCGAGGCGTGCAGCAGGTTGTAGCCGTCGATGATCAGCTTCATGGCCGCGGCCCGCCGGGGCCGAAGGGTCATCCCAGCCGATACTTCACCCGGCCGCCCACGATCGTCGCCACCGCCCTGCCCTGCAGCGTCCAGCCGTCGAACGGGCTGTTGACGCTCTTGGAGCGGAACTCCCGCACGTCGACCCGCCAGGAGAGATTCGGATCGATGAGCGTGATGTCGGCCGCCGCCCCGGGCCGCAGCGTGCCGCGGTTGAGCCCGAGGATCCGGGCCGGCAGCGTGCTCATCGCCTCGACGAGCCGCGGCCAGCCGATGCGGCCCGGCACGACGAGCCGCGTCACTGCCAGGCCCACCGCGGTCTCCAGGCCGAGGATGCCGAAGGGCGCTCGGTCGAGTTCGAGCATCTTCTTCTCGCGGGCATGCGGCGCGTGGTCGGTGGCGATGCAGTCGATCGTGCCGTCGACCAGGCCGGTGATGATCGCCTCGACGTCGGCGGCCGTCCGCAGCGGCGGGCTCATCTTGAAGTTGGAGTCGAAGCCCCGCAGGCTCTCGTCGGTGAGCGTGAAGTGGTGCGGGCAGGCCTCCGCCGTCACCCGCAGCCCGCGCCGCTTGGCCTCGCGGATCAGGGCGACGCCGCCGGCGGTCGAGACGTGCATCGCGTGGAGCCGCCCACCCGTCACCTCCGACAGGGCGATGTCGCGGCCGATCAGCACCTCCTCGGCCGCCGCGGGCATTCCGGTGAGGCCGAGGACGAGCGACACGAGCCCCTCGTGCATCACGCCCCCGCGGGAGAGTTCCAGCACCTCCTCGTGGGCGAGCACGGGCTTGTCGAACATCCGGCAGTACTCGAAGGCCCGCCGCATGAGTTCCGCGTCGTAGACCGGCGCCCCGTCGTCGCTGAAGGCCACGGCGCCGGCCTCGACGAGTTGGCCGATCTCGGCGAGTTCCTTCCCCTCGCGGCCACGGCTCACGCAGGCCACCACGAACACGTTGCAGGTGTCGGCCCGGGCGGCCTTCTGGTGGATGAACTCCACCGCCGCCTGCGTGTCGATCGGCGGCTCGGTGTTGGGGATGCAGGCGACGCTCGTGAAGCCGCCGGCCAGGGCGGCCCGCGTGCCCGTCTCGATCGTCTCATCCTCCTCGCGGCCGGGCTCGCGGAGGTGGACGTGCATATCGATCAAGCCCGGCGCGACGACGAGTCCGGCGGCGTCGATGGTCTCATCGGCCCGCCCCAGCGGCTGGCCGCCGGCATGGCCGACGGAGACGACGAGGCCGTCGCGGACGAGCAGGTCGTCCACCCGGTCGATGCCCTGCGCGGGATCGATCACCCGGCCGCCGCGGATCAGGAGCGTGGACATCAGGTGGCCCTCGCAGAAATCGCGTCACCGTTCCGCCGCGGGCCGCACGTCAGCCAGAGCACGCCCATCCGCACGGCGAGGCCGTTGGTGACCTGGTCGAGGATCAGCGACTGCGGGCAGTCGGCCACCTCGGCCGCCACCTCGACGCCCCGATTGATCGGCCCGGGGGCGAGGATCAGCAGGTCCTTCTTCGCCCGCTTCAGCCGCTCGCGGGTCATGGCGTAGAGGTGGGCGTATTCCCGGACCGAGGGGAAAGGCCGCGTGTTCTGCCGTTCGAACTGGATGCGGAGCAGGTTGAGCACGTCGCAGCGGGGCACGATCGCGTCGAGGTCGTGCGACACCTCCACGCCGAGTTCCCGCCAGCGGTCGGAGACGAGCGTCGGCGGGCCGCAGAGGATCACCTTCGCGCCCAGTTTCACGAGCCCCCACAGGTTCGAGCGGGCGGTACGGCTGTGGGCGATGTCGCCGACGAGGCCCACGGTCACGCCGCTCAGGTCGCCGGCGGGGCCACCGGCCGCGTGCCCGAGCCGTTCGCGGATCGAGAAGATGTCGAGCAACCCCTGGGTCGGATGCTCGTGCGGGCCGTCGCCGGCGTTGATCACGCCGACGTCGAGATGCTGGGCCAGCAGGTGCGGCGTGCCGGGCGTCGAGTGGCGGACCACGACCGCATCGACCCCCATCGCCTCCAGGTTCTTGGCCGTGTCGATGAACGACTCCCCCTTCGAGAGGCTGCTCGAGGAGGCCGAGAAGTCGACGACGTCGGCGCCGAGCCGGCGGGCCGCCAGCGCGAAGCTCGTCTTCGTGCGGGTGGAGTTCTCGAAGAACAGGTTGACGATCGTCGAGCCGGTGAGCACGGACAACTTCCGGCGGCAGCCCGCCGTGGCGTCCTTGAAGAGCGCGGCCGTGTCCAGAAGCAGGCGAATCTCCGCCGCCGTGAGCCGCTCGAGGTCGAGCAGGTGGCGGTGCGGCCATTCGGTCGGCACCGTCTCCTGGTCGAACGTCGTGGCAGGCATGGGCCGGAGAACCCCGGGGATCAAGTGGTGGGCGTCGGGCCGGATTCTAACAAACCTGCGCAGTTTGCCAGGGTCGCCCCCGCCCGCGGCTGACCTTGCTCCCGCGCCGCGCGGACCCCTACTCTCCCGCCCTCCGGCGGCGGCCCCTTCGCCGACGGGAGCCACTCCCGCGCCCATGATCGACGCCATGATCCGCATCCGCCCCGTCCGCCAGGCGAACGCGCCGCCCATGTCCGCAGCCGCCCCGATGCGACCACCCTTGATCGCCATGGTGTGGTGCTTGTGCGCGGCAGCCTGCATCGCCAGCCAGGCAGGCTGCACGTCGGCGCTGACCACCGCCTACCTGCGGGACGCCCTGTGGGAAGGCCGCGAGCATGCCGCCGAGGACGCCGCCGACCCGGCGCCGACCGACGAGGCACCGGCCGCAGGGGCCGTCGACACGACCGACGCCGTGGCCGGCGACATCGCCGCCGACCGGGCCGATGCCGAACGCCGGCGGGCCGCGATCGAGGAGGCGGTCGAGCGGCTCGAACGACTCGGCGTGCTCGACGCCGTCGCCGAGGCCACGCTCGTCGAGACACTGCAGGCGACGCAGCAGGAAGACTGGCCGGTGGTGATCGAGGCGTTCTCAGCAACGCTCGCCGAGACGAAGCCCCGCCGTCAGGAGGCCGCGAAGCCGGCAGCAACCGAGGCCGCGATCCCTCTGGAGGCCGTGCCGCAGTCGCCCGCACCGCCGGCGGAACCGGCGGCCGCCGTGGTGCCCGAGGCCGCGCCGCAGCCCGAGCCAACGCCCGAACCAGTGGCCGCGGCGATCGAGCCCCCGGCGTCCGCGCCGGCCGCGGAGCCGCCCGCCGTCCCGCGGCCGGAGTTCGTCGTGCGGAACGCCTGCTTCGCCTCGCGGGTGCAGGCCTGGGGCCAGCTCGACCGCTTCCCGGCCGACCGCTTCACCGCCGGCCAGGAGGTGATCGTCTACTTCGAACTCGATGGGCTCTCGGCGGGCGAGTCGGCGGCGGGTTTCACCACCTGCATCGACACGGCCCTGCGACTGGTGACCGCGGACGGCCGCGAACTGCATGCCTGGCGGTTCGAGCCGGTCGTCGAGACGTGCGTCGCCCGTCGCCGCGACTATTTCGCCCGCTACGTGCTGCGGCTCCCCGACGCGGAGGCGGCGGGCCGATGCCGCGTGGAGATCGCCGTCACCGACACGCTCTCCGGCGTCACGGCGACCGCCGCCGTGCCGTGCGAGCTGGAGTGACGCCGCGTCAGGGCGCCGGCAGCAGCTGCGGCGGCGCGACCGGCGGCACGGCGGGCACCGCCTCGGGCCCCGGGTCGGGGACCGTCGCCGGCGCCGCGGGCCCGATCGGGAACTGCTCGAGCTGGAGCAGGTCGGCGATCGTCACCGCGGCGGTCCAGCGGTCCGCCTGCGCCTCGACGTAGGCGAGTTCCGTCTCGGTGAGGATCCGCTGGGCCTGGAGCAGCGAGAGGAAGGTGACCTCGCCGCGGGCGTAGAGCTGCTGCGTGAGCTGCACGGTCTCGCGGGCCTTGGGCAGGATGTACGCCTCGTACCACTCGACCATCCGCTGCGAGGTGCGGTAGGCGGCGACCGTCTGCGCCGCCTGCGTCGCGAGGTCGAGTTCCGTCGTCCGCAGCGTCGCCCGGGCGGAGGCGATGTCGGCCCGGGCCGCGCGGATGTTTCCCTGGTTGCGGTCGAACAGCGGCACCTCCACCATCAGTTGCACCAGGCCCTGGTCGAGGGGCGGGAAGTCCACCTGCCGCTGGTAGCCGCCGAGGACGTTGACGTTCGGAATCGGCTCGACGACCGCCCGCTCGAGCGCCCATTGGGAGCCGGCGATCGCCGCCTCCGCGGCCCGTGGCCGGGCGTTTCGTCGCACCACCTCCTCCTGCAGCGGCTTGAGGTCGAAGTGCGGGAGCTTCTGCAGCAGGTCGCCTTCGATCGGGCCCACGTCGGCGCGGGGCAGGCCGACGGCGGTCGCCAGTTCGCGGCGGCCGGTCTCGATGTAGACGGCCGCGTTGAGCAGCCGCACGTCGGCTCGGTCGCGCTCGATGCTCCAGAAGAGCACGTCCGCCTTGGTGCCCTCGCCGGCATCGGCCAACTGGCGGCCGATCTCGTACGACCGCCTGGCGATGTCGAGCAGGAGCTTGTAGATCTCGACCCGCCGCTGCGAGACGAGCAGCGTGTAAAAACTCTGCCGCACGTCGCGCAGCACGTCGAAGCGGGCCCGGATGAGCTCGTACTCCGCCCTCTGCACGTCCCGCAGGGCGGCCTGCTGAGCGAGTTTGAGCTTGCCCGCGGTGACGACGTCCTGGGTCACGAACCCGTTCCACTGGCTGAAGGCGCCCGAGATCTGCGGCGACGCTCCGGCGAGCATCGGGTTGGGATACAGCCGGGCCTGCACCGCCTTGCCCCGTGCGGCCTCGACCGCCGCCAGCGCTGCCCGCAGTTTGGGGTGGTTTCGTTCGGCGAAGGCGACGAACTCGGCCAGCGTGCGGGGTGCCGGGGCCAGCGGCACCGCGGGGACGGGGACGGCCGCGTTTTCCGGCACCTCTGCCAGCGGCACGCCCGGCTCCGTGACCTTGAGGGCTGCGCCGCCCGGCCAGGGCTCCGCCGCACGGGCCGTCGCGGCCGCGAGCAGGCAGCAGGCGAGCGCGGCTCCGGCCGTGCGGCGAGCTGCGAACGGGGATGTGTCGGGGCGCTTGCGCATGGGAACCCTGCGCCGGATCCGTGCTGCCGGCGCACCTTGCAATCGACAATTTTTGCCCAGGCGGTGAGGTCGGTGGGGTGCGTCGCCCGCGGCGACCCGCCCCGGACGGGGCTGGCGCAACGAGCGGCTGCCGCGGCAAGGCACCGAGGTTGCGAGCGGCAG
>JBJTHX010000257.1:0-3540 GCA_046094745.1 Planctomycetia bacterium | reverse complement strand
CCCCCGCAGGCTTGGCCCGGCGTGGCCGCTGCCAGAGGTGCGACCCCCCGGGCGGACGGTCGCCAACCCGGCGACCGAGGCCGCCGCGGAGCGGCGGCCTCGCGGCGGCTCGACGAGGCGTCGATCCGAGCCGCGAGGGGGAAGCACGCGACACGCAGCGCGGCCTGCGGCCGCTGCGTGCGGCCCTTTCAGTTGACTACCCGCCTGGAGGGCGGGACATCGAGAGCCGGCGGAGGACGGCACAGCGTGGCGAGGCACGACGCCGAGGCCACGCGTGCGGCTGCTGCGTGTGGCGATTCGAGTCAGGCAGGCCGCAGGAGGTCGTCGAGAAGGCGGGACAGATCGGCGGTCGACACCGGCATCCGCACCAGCCGGCGACGGTCGTCGACGCGGGCCTGCGCAACGAGCGACTCCTGCTTCGGGTTCGTCAGCAGCACGGCCGGCACCGCGGCGTAGAACGGATCGCCCGAAAGCGTGTTGAAGGCCTCCACCGCCGCGACACCGAGCGTCCGCGCGCTGATCACGAGACAGTCGGCCGGCTGCGGCGTGGTCGCGAACCGCGACAGGGCCCGCTGCGGGTTCTCGGTGACCAGCACGCGGTAGCCGAGTTTCGTGAAGAACTGCCGCAACGCCTGCTGCTCCTTCTCCGTCGACTCCACGATCATCACGCTGCCCTTTGTCGCCGTCGCCGTCGCCGTCGCCGTCGTCGCCGTCGCGGGAGCGGGAGCGGTTGTCGCCACCGCCGGCCGCTCGGCCGCCTCGGCCCGGCGGGCGATGATCTGCTCCAGGGCCCGCCGGGCGTCGGCTGCCGTCTGCCACCGCTCCAGGGGATCGAGGTGCATCATCCGGCCCACGAACTCGACGACCTCCCGCGGCAGGTCCGGCCCGCGGGTGGCGAGCGGCTCGACGGCCGTGAACCGGCGCGGATCGGCCCGCACGTTCCGGTCCCGCGACTCGGCCAACGCGGAACTGCCGGACAGCACCAAATAGGCCACGGTCCCCACGAAGTAGATGTCACTACGGACGCTGTCGTCCCGCATGCCCGTGAGCTTCTCGAGCGCCGCGTAGTCGATGGTGCGCGGCTTCTCCATTCGGCCGAGCGCCTTGTCGCCGGCGTCGTCCACGCCCGCGAGGCCAAAGTCGACGAGCTTCGCCTGGCCGGCCGACGAGACGATCACGTTGGAGGCCTTCATGTCGCGATGGGTGACGCCGCGGCGGTGGGCGTACTCCAGGCCGGCGAGCATCTGCTGGATGATGTCCAGCGCCCGCGGGAGGTCGACCGCACCGCGAATCCGCACGAGTTCGCGGAGCGTCTGTCCTTCGACGAACTCCATGTTGATGTAGCTCGCCCCCTGCTCCTGGCCGACGTCCTCGATCGCCACGATGTTGGGATGCCGCAGCAGCAGCCCCATCTCGCCCTCGTGGCGGAAGGCAGCCTGCTTCTCCGCATCGTTGGCGAAGCGGCTGCGGAGCACCTTCACCGCGAGGATCGCGCCGGTGTCGCGGTGGACGGCGCGGAAGACGCGGGCGAACGAGCCGGCGCCGACCTGATAGAGCACCTTCGCGCGACCGTAGAAATACCCGGTCCGTTCGCCGCGCAGCAGCCGCTCGAGCTGGTAGCCGGTGATGAACTCCCGGCGGACGAGGGCGGCGCCGAACTCCTCGGCCGGGGCGTCGGGGCGGCCGAACTCGCGGACCGCATCCCCGAGCGGGGCGTGGGCGACCAGGTCGAGGTCGCCAACGAGATGGGCGAGCTGTTCCGCCGTGACGGGGCTCATGGGTCGCTCGCCGGGCCGGTGCTCCCGAAATCTTCCACTGCCATGGTGGGGAGATTGCCGCGGGGCTTCAAGTCCCCCGCAGCGCCCGGCTTCCCGCGTTTGCCCGCCCGCGGGGCCGGAAGCGGGGGTGGCTGCGGTGGCAGCCACGGGCGGGGGCCTGTACAAGCCCGGTCGACCGGGGGTTCTCCCCGGGTGGTCCCGAGGGCTGAACCGGGGCCTGGAAGGCGATGCGCATGCGGCTCCCATCACGACGTCTCCACCGTCCGTCGCGGTCGGCCGGGCTGGCGGCCGCCGTCCTCGCCGGCCTGCTCATCGCGGCGGCGGCGCCGGCCGCGGAACCGCCGGAGCCCGCGGCCACGGCCTGGACACTCGTCGAATCGGACGCCGCGGCCCGCGTCGTGTCGCACGGGCTGTCGCGGTCCACACCGCACCGGGGCACGACCTGCGAGGCGGTGTCGATCGAGGCGGCAGGCGGTTCCGCGCTGCGGCTGGAAATGCCGGTGGGACCGGCGGCGGTGATCGACGAGTTCGCCGCATCGGCGTGGATCAAGGCGAACCGGCCCGCGATCCGGCTCGCCGCGCGGGTCGTCCTGCCCGGATTCGTGTCGCGAAAGACCGGCGAACCGGTCGTCGTGCTCCTGCACGGCCCGCCCTCGACCGACGTCGATCGCTGGCAGCAGGTGCGGGTCGCCGGCCTGCCACAGGCGCTCGCCCGCCGTCTGGCAGCGCTGCACCTCGAGCACGGACCGCAGGGCACGGCCGCTGGCGCGGTCGTCACGCACCTCGCCCTCGACCTGTACTCGTCGCCAGGCCGCTATGACGTCGCCATCGACGACGTGATGGTCGCCGGCAGCGTCGTGCCGGCCGGCGGCCGGTCCGTGTCCAGCGACCCGCTCGTGCGGCAGGCCGCGGCGGAGGCGGCCGGCCCGCCCGTCGATCCACCGGCGGGCCTGGCTCGCGGCGTGCTCGAGGTGGCCGGCCTGCCGTTCTTCCCGCGGTCCCTCGATCACAACGGCGAGCCGCTGGCGAGCATCGCGGCCCTGGGCTTCAACTGCGTGCGGCTGGCGGAGCCGGCCACGGGCGGCCTGCTGGCCGAGGCGCGGGCGGCCGGGCTGTGGGTGATCTGCCCACCACCGGCCATCCCCGACGTGGACCTGCGCGACCCCGATACCGTGCCGGCCCTGCGGAACTGGGACCGCGTGCTCATGTGGGACCTGGGCAGCGGGCTGGCGGAAGGCGACGTCGAGTCGCTCGCCGAGCAGGCCCGCCGTGTCCGCGCCTGCGACCAGCGCACGGGCCGGCCGCTCGTCGCCTCCGCCGACTCCGGGCTGCGGAACGTGTCGCGGCACGTCGACATGCTCGTGGCCCGGCGCACCGTGCTGGGCACGAGCCTCGAACTCGTCGACTATCTCACCTGGCTCCGCGAGCGGCCGCGGCTGACGCGGCCGGGGACGCCGTTGGTGGCCACGCTCTCCACGGAGATCGATCCCCAGGCAGCCCGACAGGCGGCGGCCCTGTCGGGCGTCGGCGGCCGCGGGCTGGCGGTCGACCCCGAGAGCCTCTGCCTGGCGGCTCTCTCCGCGGTGGCGGCCGGCACCCGCGGGATCTTCTTCACGTCGAGCCGCCGGATCGACGCCGACGACCACGAGGCGCGGATGCGGGCCGCCGCCGCCCGCGAGATGAACAAGCGGCTGGCGGAGCTCGAGCCCTGGGACGCCGAGGGCCGGTTAGCGGCGGCCTCCCCGCCGGGCGAGCGGGAGGG